>JAZNGY010000106.1:0-4797 GCA_045576695.1 Akkermansia sp. | reverse complement strand
ACGCAGTGGCGGAACCGGGGGTATAGAATAAAAGTTGACCGAACCCCGCCGAATGGCGGGGTGGCATAAAGGGTGGCTTAATGACGTAAGGTTTTTATTTTCGTGCATTGTATCATTACAAAATCAACGCGAATATTAACGCCACGCATTATGTCACCCCTCGCCGGGGTTCCAATTTTGTTTTTATCTTTTCCCGGGGTTCTGCCCCATGCGGGGCGCCACCGCCGGGCTATTGTATGCCGCCCCTCGCCGGGGCTCAAAAATTCCGCTCGCTAACGCTCGCCATCTGCTCGACAAACACCGATTTAGTGTACATGTTTCTAATGATGCCCACGCGTTTACAGTTTGTAGATGTGGCAGCCCGATAAATGGTAATTTGAAGTACGAGTTACGAGATTCAAAACACGAAGTAATAGTTAGGCATACAGCCGTCATGACAGCGGTAACTCATGCGCGGCTTTGCAACACTGCGCCGCAGGCGCCTGACTCTGAACTTCGTACCTCGTATATCGTCATTCGTACATTCAAACTCCGATTGAGCGGGCTGTTGGCGAGCGCAGTATGCAGAATGCCGGAAATCGCAATTCGCCATTCAAAAAAACACCCCCAACCGCGGGGCGGAAGGGGGTGTTTTTTGAACTGTTGTAAGGGTTAATTACAGCAGGGAGAAAGCGATGTTGAGACCGGCGGTCACGATGGACACCATGCTCATCAGCTTAATGAGAATGTTGAGGGAGGGACCGGAGGTATCCTTGAAGGGGTCGCCCACGGTGTCACCCACAACGGAGGCGTCGTGCGTGGCGGTGTGCTTGCCGCAGAACTCGGCGTCACCCGTCTCAATGTACTTCTTAGCGTTGTCCCATGCACCACCGGAGTTGGCCATGAATACGGCGAGTACGAAGCCACCGGCAAGACCACCGGCAAGCAGACCGAACACACCGGCCACACCCATTACAAGGCCCGTGGCCACGGGTACAACAACGGCGATAAGAGAGGGGATGATCATCTCACGCTGAGCACCCTGAGTGGAGATGCCCACGCAGCGAGCGTAGTCAGCCTTCTTGCGGCCCTCGAATACGTCTTTGTCGCTCAGCTGGCGGCGTACTTCTTCTACCATGCTCTTGGCAGCACGGCCTACGGCGTTCATGGTAAGACCGCAGAAGAGGAAGGAAAGCATAGCGCCGATGAAGATACCGAGCAGAACCTTGGGGTTCATGAGGGTTACCTCGAACTTGGACATGAAGGTTGCGATGTCCCAGGTGGCAATCTCGTTACCGGTGCCGATTTGTTTGCCCCACTGGCTCAGCGTTACCATGCCGTCACCCACGAGGTTCTTGGCAGCGAGCTTGAGCTCTTCAATGTAAGAGGCAAGAAGGGCAAGAGCCGTAAGAGCGGCAGAACCGATGGCGAAGCCCTTGCCGGTAGCAGCTGTGGTGTTACCCAGAGCGTCCAGAGCGTCCGTGCGGCTGCGCACGTCGTCACCCAAAGCGCTCATCTCGGCGTTACCGCCGGCGTTGTCAGAGATGGGGCCGTAGGCGTCCGTAGCCAGTGTAAGGCCGAGGGTGGAAAGCATACCCACGGCAGCAATACCGATACCGTAGAGACCCATGGTCATGTTGGCAGCAGTGAACTCGAAGCTGCCGGCGGAGCAGAGGTAAGCGCCGATGGTGCCGAGTACGATGAAGATAACGGGCCAGCAGGTAGAAATCATACCCACGCCGATACCGGAGATAATAACGGTAGCCGGGCCGGTGGTGGCGTTCTCAGCTATGAACTTAACCGGCTTGAACTCGAAGGAGGTGTAGTACTCCGTCACCTTGCCGATGGCGATACCAACAACAAGACCAATCATGATGGAGCCCCAAAGGCCCAACCAGCTTGTGAACTCGGAGCCGTCGAAAAGAACGTAAAGGATGGCGGCAGAAGCAATTGCGATAAGCACGCCGGAGAAGTTGATGCCCTTGTTCAGTGCAGCCATGAGCTGACCTTGGTTTGCACCGGGCTTGGTGCGTACCATGTATACGCCGAGGATGGAAAGGATAGCACCGATAGCACCGATGATCATGGGAGCCATCACGAGCTGAAGACCGAAGTTCTCAATCATTTGGGTCTTCTCAGCGGGTACAACACCGAGTTTAGAAACGGCGGTGTGAATGCCGGCAGCAGCTGCTGCGCCCAAGGCAGCTGTGGCAAGAATGGAACCGGCGTAAGACTCATACAAGTCAGCACCCATGCCGGCTACGTCACCTACGTTGTCGCCCACGTTGTCGGCGATGGTGGCGGGGTTACGGGGATCGTCCTCGTTGAAGTGGTACTCAGTCTTACCTACAAGGTCAGCGCCTACGTCTGCTGCCTTGGTGTAAATACCACCACCCACACGGGCAAACAGAGCCTGCAAAGAAGCACCCATACCGAAGGTAAGCATCACCGTGGTGATGTGTACGAGCTTGTCGATACCGGTGTAAGACTCACCCATCAGGCCGGGGAAATTGTTCAAAATAAGGTACCAAGCAGAAATATCAAGCAGACCGAAGCCAACCACTGTCAGGCCGAGCACGGCGCCGGAGCGGAAAGCCAGCTGAAGCCCCTTGTTGAGGCCGTCCTCTTTATCGCGGCAAGCCTGGGCAACACGTCCGGAGGCGTAGGTAGCCGTCTTCATGCCGATGAAACCGGCAAGACCGGAGAAGATACCACCGGTAAGGAAAGCAACGGGCACTACGGGGTTCTGCAGTTTGAAGCATGCCATCACGGCAAACGCAATTGCAATGATTACGAAGAAGATAGCAACAACTTTGTACTGCTGCTTGAGGTAGGCCATGGCGCCTTCGCGCACGTAGCCTGCAATCTCCTTCATGCGGTCGTTACCTTCGTCTGCCTTCTTCATGTCGAAGAAGAACTTGGCGGCGAATGCCAGCACAAGCACGGAGGCAACAGGAACAATCCAGAATAATATCTCAGCTGAATTCATTTGTCTGTTGATTTGTTAATGGGTTAAATGCTTTTTTGAGAAAAAAGCGCGGTATTCTACACCCAAAAACCTGTTTTGGCAACCCTGAATTTCTTGATTTTGCATAAATTTCACGATTTGAGCATGGTTTGTGATTGACGCACCCCCATATAACATGGTAGAGTAACAAATTCTGCGCGTTGTTGTCAGTGGCAGAAAAGAGAACGCCCCAACTCCGGCGGAGGCGGGGCGCTGTAATAAAGAATAATTAAGGAGTGCAGGGGTTACTTTTGCTCCGGCTTCGGGGCATTGATGAGTTTCATCACATCCTCGCCGGGTTGGGCGGGCTTGGCTTGTTTTTCAAGCTTCTTCACACCCCGGGGTTGGAAATCGGCCTCGGGCTTGATATCGCCACCGGTAGCGAGGGAGTAGTACCCGAGCTGCGGGTTGAAGCGGCAGTTAATCTCCATGTTGGGGTTGCCGTCTTTGGTGAAGCGGAACTCCGTGGCGGGGGTCCACTCCTTGCCATCCCAACGCCAAGCGGGGCCAAAGGTGGCGCGGCGCTCGTGTTGCTTGGACTCCACATTGCGGCAGAAATCTTCTACAAAGCCACAGCCACCGCCCAAGCCACGGCTCAGGGCTTGTATGCGCCAGCAGCTCAGCAGCTCCCACTGCTGTGTCTCGGGGTCCCATATGTAACCGGCAATCTGGCGGAAGTCCTCGCCATCGGGGCGCTCAATCACAAGGGTGCGAATCACATCACCCTCTTTCCAATCGAACACGCGCATGGAGTTGCCGCCCGTGCCCTCACCACCGAATCGGCGGGTTGTTACCAAACGGCCTTTCTGAATCAGCTGGGCGCGCTCTTCTTCGGGGGCAGCGTGGGGGTTGTCGCCACTGTCCTTGGCATCCCAAATAGAGAAAATTGCCTTGCGCACATAGCGGGTGCCGTCTTCCGTCTTTTCACACAGCTCTTGCACGCCGATGTAACCGCAACCGAAGCTGTTGGCGGCAAAATAGGTGCCGGGGGCACTCTTCTCAATCACCATCTCCTGGTATGCAGCCGTGTGCTGCGGTACGGTGGGCATGTAGTGCAAATGCACGGAGGTACACTGGCGCTTGGCCATGTTCTCGGGTGCCCAATAGTCAGAATTGCGGTCTGCTTGTGCCTGCGGCATTATTGCAGCTGCCAAAGCGACCACGCCGGCCAATATGCTTGTTATGGCTTTCATACGCGGGTTATTATAACAACCCTATCCGTTTTTTCAAGAATTTTTACACCGAGGATATCATCCTAGAGATGACACCGGCCGGTTTGAATTTTAATCGGAGTTTGAATGTACGAATGACGATATACGAGGTACGAAGTTCAGAGCCCCGCTCCTGTTTTTGCGTCAGTAAGCTCAGATAAAACCGTATTATTATTAAATAACAACGCATTATAAAAAATGAATAAACAATACTTATGGGGGGATGCTACCCTGCTGTCGGCCTCAGCAGCGCGGCTGCTTCGGGCTCCTAGATTCTGTTCTACCACTACCACGGGTTCCGCTGCTGACGCAGCTACACCACGTGGCTCCCGGTCCGTCGCCCCGCTATCACGGGGCTCTTAAATTCCGCTCGCCTACGGCTCCCGTCTTCGCCCAGCGGGCTTCGCCGAGGCATGCGCCACCTGCCTGATAAATTAGGCTATGTTTAAATTTTCGGTTGGTAAATCGGAGTTTGTCGGGCAGATGGCTCGCGTAAGCGAGCGGAATTTTTGAGCCCCGTGATAGCGGGACGGTAAGAATCTTAGCCGGAGTGTGAAGAGAGCCCGCGACAGCGGGCGAACGAAACCTCCGGTTCAGATA
>JAZNGY010000105.1:0-7743 GCA_045576695.1 Akkermansia sp. | reverse complement strand
TCTGCATGGATAACGCATGGCTGCGGGCAGAGGGATATATCTCGTTTTATCAACTCCTCAAACGCTGATTGGAAACCGCCGTATGCCATAAATGGCACGTACGGTGGTGTGTGAGGGGGCGAAAGCCCCCTACACGATTGTTACGGCTTTATTTGTGTTGTGTCAATATGAGCTTGATATCTGTAATGCCGAGCGTATAATGGCGATATTATGAGAGCCGCCTTGTATTCTATGTTGTTGGGTTGCTGTGTTTGGGGGCAAGCGGTAGCCGAACAAGCTGCATCTGTACCTTTAGAATCCGTCCTGATGGGGCGGGAGCATACCATGGTAAAATCTACCCAAAAGGTATACAGCTCTGATACATTGGTGGTATTTTGCAGCAAACCTACAGAATCCGATTCAGCGTATTGGTGCGTACAATGTTACCGCTATATTCACGGTGGCTGGGTACCGGCAGAGTTGTTTGCTGAGCATAGCGCGCCTCCCACGCATTGGAGTCTAGAGAACGGTTTTTTGATGCCGTACCGAGGAAATCAGCCCATAACAGAGCTTACACCAATTTCTGTTGCTACGCCAGAGAACGCGTTGTTTTTGTTTCAAATGATACCGGTGGCATATCATTCTTGGGGTACACCTCAATATGAAGAGGCATATGCAGAATTGTTGAATCCTCAAACTTATGTGGTCAGAATGACGAAAAAATGGGCGTGGCATGCAATGGTTTACCATACCGTGTTAAGTTTACGTGATTCTCGTTGGCAAACCGTTGGTGCATTTGCACAAGAGAAAGGGTTTGATGAAAAGATAACATATCGTTTGCTTGATAACGAGGTGCAATGCGTGGATGAAAGCGGGCTTTTGTTGGCCGGTATTCCGCTAAATGGGGGGATAGGTTATTCTCCGCAATATGTACAAATGCGGTGTGTGAAGATGAATGCGAAGGGTTATGCAACGATTCGGTTTACCAATACGCTGAATCGCACTGTACGTATTCTCCCCGGGCAGTTTATTCTTTCGCCTCAAGATGCAGACGGCACTTTGTATTACGCCGATGCTGATGGAAAGTCTGAGCAGGACATCATACTGCCACCGCATGCAGAAAAGAGTGTGTGCTTGAAGGTGGATTTGTCTCGCAGTCACGCAAGCGCGTATAGTGGCACCGTGCAGGTTTCATACCTTGCAGATTCAAGGGAGCCGTATTCCGGACGCACGGATGCGCATGAATGGATGCCGTACCGCATGGAATCAACTACGCTACCGGCGGTGCATCCTAATATAAATGTCTATGCGCTTAATGATAACATGGCAATCTGCATTCGTTTTGACCCGGGGATGACGTCCGGGATTGATTCTTCCACCGTTTGTCTGTCTGTTTATCAGAGGAAGGGGGATTATTGGTATCCGGTTGGTAACGATATGATTCCGAGACCAAACCGCTTTAACGGTTGTTGTCGGTTGCAGGGCGACACACTTCAATATGGACAGAGAGCCGGCGATGGTGTAGAATGGCTTACATCCATTCCTCTTAAACTTCATGTGCAGGATGATGCAAAGAAATAATCTTGCAATGTAGCCTGTGGCGTGTACAATGGTGGTTGTACACCACGCGATAATGAAAAACTTATTTTTGATGCCGGTAGTAGCGGCTTTAGTTACCTCTGCCTGCGCCGCAGAGTGGGGCTCGGATTATGAGGCGGCGTTGGCACGTGCTAGGGCAGAGAGTAAGGCGGTGCTGGTTAATTTTACCGGGTCTGACTGGTGTGGCTATTGCATACGCCTTAAATCTGAGGTGTTGAATGATACTCAATTTACGGATTGGGCAGAGAAGCATTTTGTGTTGTTGGAGGTGGATGTACCGAACAACCCGCAATTTGACGCCAAGTTGCTTGCTAAAAATAAGGAACTGTGTGCCAAGTATGCCGTTGAAGGATTCCCGACTGTATTGGTGCTGGATTCTTCGGGGAGAGCGCTGGGCGGCTTGTTCGGGTTTAATGCCGATGCGGTTGCCGTTCGCGAAGTATTAGCGCAAGGTTTGCGTGTGGAGCAGTTGCTTGAAATTGCAGACGGGTTGCAAGGTGAAGCAAAAGTGCGGGCTTTGGTAGAAGCCTGGCAGTTATTGCCCGAGGCTTTGCATGATTTGAACAGGGAATTACAAGCCGAGATTAAGGCCGTTGATACAAAAGATCTCAGTGGGTTGAGAGCCGTAGAAGATGCGGAGCGCCGATTGCAAGCGTGCCGCCATGCTGTGGATGCCGCGCCGACGGATGCCGTTGCTTTGGATATTGTGAATGCTGCTTTATTTGAGGCTGTGCCGTACAACCTCCGCCAGTTATTGGAGATTAAGTACAAGTTGTTGATAAGCTCCGCAGAGACGGAAGCTGATGTCATGGCAGCCGCTGAGGTGGCATACCGAATTATTGATGCAGATTTGCGGCTCTTTGCCCGAGAGAAAGAAAGCCGTAAAAAACAGATGCGTGGTGTTTTTGCAAACCCGCAAACAACGATAAACCGTAGCCGCGCTATGCGCCGCAAGCGCCCTATACGTTAGATCCGTTTGAGGGGGCTATTCAAATCGAGTGAAGGATAGCCCACGGTGGCTGTTGAAGGTGGCAAAGGTGGTGTTACCGTTGCCCAAGGCATTGAGGGTGCATATAAAGCCGTTGCTCAGTGTGGTGAGGCGGTGCCCGTTTGCCACATGGTCATGCCCGCGCAACATCCCCAAAATGCGCCTGCCGGTTAATGTGTGGTGAAGGGTGAAGTAGGCCGCCATGTCATCAGTACCCTGTGTAGCCGCTAGAAACCCGCGTTGGGGAGCAACGTGTTGCATTTGAGTGCGCAGCATGCCCCGCATAAAATCATCTCGGCAGGGGAAAAGAATTTCATCCGGCAATTTTTCAAATATGTTCGGCACCGTTTGTTTGCCGAAAAACTCCTTCAACAGGGCTTGATTATCGGTGTGCGGGGTGCAGGCATGGGCAAAGATAAGGCTATTATTCTGCCAAACTAATTCTCCCATGTAAGGGGAGATTCGGGCAAGCTCAATGGCGGCTTTGCCCAGAACATGCGCTTGCGAGGCGTGCCCGCTTTTGCTGAGGGTGTTGAGGTGATTAGCCGTGTCTGCGGGGCTAACGGCAGAGAAAAAGAAGCCGTTGGGTTTTACATCCAGCGCAAAGTCATGGTTGCCGCAAATGTAGCAGAGAGAGAAAACATCGCCGTGTGCCCCCATGAGGCAATCTTGAATCAGCGCCAAAAGCGCAAAATCTTCCGCCCCGCGGTCAATGGCATCACCCAAGAGCAGCAGGTAAGGGTGGGTGGATTTTTCGCAAGCGTAGCAAATGATGCTGACCAAGGTTTCAAAATTACCGTGCAAATCACCCACAAAATAATAATCCGTATCTTCATGGGCGGGCATGAGTACTCCGTTGCCGTCTTGTTTTGCCTCAGAATGGGCAGAAAAACGTTCTGCTATGCTTACTTGCGTATAAAAGTCAGCATAGTAATCAACCAACCGTTGCCACGTGGGTGTGGTACGCAATGCAATCTCATGGCAGATGGCGTGTGGGGAATTGAGTGCAGTAAACAGAGGATTCATGTTATTTGCGTGTTTTTGGGATTATAGGGCAGCTGCGGCAAGCATGGACGCGCCCTCCGCGCGGTTGAGTTTGCCAGTGGCTGTGCGTGGCAGGATAACGTGCAGCGTTCGGTGTGGTCGGTGATATTTCGGCAACGTTGCTATAGCTTGTTGCAGGGCATCTTCTTGGCAGACGGCCCCCTCCCACAACAGCCCTACGGCTTGCCCCAAGATGGGGTGAGGCATGGGCACTGCCAAAACCGTCAAGCCTGTTGCGGCAGTAAGCGCTTGCTCAATGCTTTCTGCCTGTATTTTGATGCCGCCGCTGTTGATAACACTGTCCACCCGGCCGAGAATACGGAATTGCCCATTGGGCAAAATCTCTGCCAAGTCGTTTGTTTCTAAAAGCTCAATACCGAGGTGCGGGGCAGTGATTGCCAGCGTATCTTTTGGCGTTAATGATACCCGTACACCCTCCAATGGTGTATAGTATGGGCAGCGTTGAGCTCCGTTAACTCTACGCAAAGCAATGTGGCTAAGGGTTTCCGTCATGCCGTACGAGGCAAAAACGGCTGTGTTGCATGGTTGCAGGGCGGCTTCCAGCGCCGGGTCTACAAACCCACCCCCCAGCAAAATAGTACGGGCTTTTGCCAGCTGTTCTCTACCGTTGCTTTGTTGCAGCGTATTGAGTGCTTGCATGGGCACCAGCGGTGCAAAATCAACCGTTTGTTTCAACTGTGCAAGCGGGGTGGATGACGGCTCTGCCGTTACCAAATTAAGCCCGCCTACAATGGCGCGCACCACCATCATTTTACCTGCAATAAAGCGCAAGGGCAAGCAAAGCAGGGCGCTATCCCCCTTTTGCAGCCCGAAAAAACGGCACGTTGATAAGGCGCTGTTACGCATGTACTCTTTACGCACCCTTATCTTTTTCGGCGTGCCGGTAGAGCCCGATGTTTGAAGCTCCATGGTTACCTTATCAGAATACCATTCTGTAAGAAACGCTGCCAAATCAGCCTCAATACCACATTCGGGGGCACCGGCAGGGCAAAATGGTACACCGTTGACAAGAAGAGGCTGCATGGCATCAGTTACCGAAACGGCGTTGGATGAGCACGTTGAAATAGGTGCCGGCGCCGCCTTCTTGCACCAAGTGTTTTTCCTCGGGCTTGGTGAGGTCTGCCATGGGCAGCAAAAAATCGCGTTGGCTGAGATATTGCACCGCATCACCCTCACAGCCACGCGCCAAGTTGATTAGGTCTGTAAAATTGACATCGGCCGTAATATCACATTTACCTGCCAAGGGGGGCAATTCATCTGCCGACAATAAGGTGTGCGCCTTATAACCACGCAGTGAGCCGGCAGGGCGGCGGTAATACAGCTTGTCTACCGTTTGCCCGTAATCAATGGTGAGCATGGTGCCGGCTTTCCAGTATTTTTGCCAATCTGCATACCATTTGTGGTAACTTTCGTGCACTTCTATCACTTGCCCCTCTTTTGCCCAGTGCGCAAACGCGGAAGATGCCGGTAGCGGTTGCTTATCTGCTTGCCGAATCACGGTGCCATCAACAACAGCCAGACCCAGCTCCCACCACTCCCCGTTTTGGAACACAAATTGGCGGGCAGGGAAGGCATCCGGCAGTTCATTGCTGAAGATAAAGGCGCGTCCGTTTACTTTTTTGAGTGCTTTTTCAATGGTATCGCAAATGGTTACAGCGCTGCCGGCTACCAAGCGCTGCAACTTTCGTAAGGAGGGCGAGCGGTCTACCATGATGTAACGCGCAAACATTTTCTCCCACAAAGAAAACTCACTGCGAATGGCCATGGCCATATCACCATTGCCACCGCCGATTTCAATGATGGGCAGGCGTCCGCCGCATGCCTTGCTGCTTTCTCGCCACAAGTCGACAATACGCCGAGCCGGAAGACGGCTCATGGTGGCCGCTGTAGAAAAATCGCCCCTGAACCCGATGCCGGGTATGTTGTTGCTGTAATACCCCGCTTCTTCATCATATAGCGCAACTTCCATGAAGTCTGCCATGGAAATCCAATTGCTGTGTGCGAGAATATGCGGGGCTATTTTCATATGTGGTTGAACGGCCTCAGATGGAGAGGTCAAGCATGCGCTGCAGCGGCTTTTCGGCACGGCTGCGCAAGTCTTCGGCAATGCGAACCTCGGGTGCCATGTCGCGCAGGCAGTTGCGCAGTTTTTCCAGGGTGTTGAGTTTCATGTACTCACACTCGTTGCAAGAGCATTGCTCAAAGCCCATGCCGATGAACTCTTTACCCGGTACCAGCTTGCGCAGGCGGTGTAAAATACCGCTTTCCGTCACAATGATAAAGCGGCCGGCCTTGCTGTCGCGGCAGTAGGGAATCATCTTCTCCGTAGAGCAAATGTGATCTGCCAACAAGCGGATGGGCTCTTGGCATTCGGGGTGGCATACCACCTCTGCATCGGGGTATTGAGCACGCATTTCAAGCACGCGGTCGCGTGTAAAACGCTCGTGTACATGGCAGGCCCCGTTCCAGAGCGTCATCTCTCGCCCTACTTTGCGCGAGGTCCATGCGCCCAAATTGCGGTCGGGTACAAAGAGAATCGGGCGATCTGCCGGGGCGGTTTCGATGATACGTTGAGAATTGCCACTGGTCACAATGACATCTGCCAAGGCCTTAACGCCGATGGAGCAGTTAATGTAGGCAACAACGTAATAATTTTTGTCTTTGTTTTCCTCAAGGAAAGCGGCTAACTCCTCTGCCGGGCAAGATTCTTCAAGAGAACAGGCTGCGGCTGCATCCGGCAACAGTACTGTGCGGGTGGGATTAAGAATGCAGGCTGTTTCTGCCATAAAGTGCACGCCGCAGAATACAATCACATCGCACTCTGCTTCTTGCGCCTTGCGGGCCAAGGCCAGAGAATCGCCCACAAAGTCGGCTAAATCCTGTATCTCGGGGCGCTGGTAGCTGTGAGCAAGGATGACGGCATTGCGCTCTTGTTTAAGACGCTGTATCTCTTGAATCAAATCCTGATTTGCCATGACGAGAGCCTACCATGTTACTGTGTTTTTGTCAAGCAAATGACACTTAATCAAGCTAACTATCACGGCTTAATAAAAGCGGCACCGTGTTGTACGGTGCCGTGCTGTGCTTAAACTGATTTTGTGAACCCGAGTTTGTATTTCATCAGCTCCCAGCCTTCGGCGAGCATGTTGATGAAATTGCGGCGCAACCTGTGCCTGCCTTTCAATAAGACGGGCTTGTCCGGTATGGTGTCCGGTGTTTTCGCGTGGTTTTCTTTGATGAGAGCCGCAACCGTGTTGAAAACATTGTATTGCTCTACCAAGCGACGGCGAGCCTCGCGTATGGCGGGCAGACGTTTTTCGTACTCGTTGTTATCAATAGCCTCGCGGATAATACGATAGGCTTCTTCGTGGTCTTCTAAGGGAATACGAATAAAGCTTTCGGCCGGGAACAGCTCTTCCAAATGCGGGTCGCCAACGTAGAACGCCAAGCACAGGCTCAAGAAGGGGTCTGATATCTTATCCGTCCAGTGATAGGGTGCTACATAGTTTTCAATGGCGATGGTGTAGCGGTAATCGTTCTGCGCATCGTATTTTTTCTCCAGCTTTTTAACGCCGTAGCCGTACCACTCCAGCTCCGGCAGTTTGTCAGCAAGATACTTGACAAGCGTGTAGCGTTTTTTGTGTAAGGTGTGGGTTTGCTGTTTAGCGGAGCAAATAGTGGCAATATCCTTGCTCTTAGGATACTCCGGCATGCGGAATACCTCTTCTGTGGGAATGCCGGCGCACCAGTACAGGCACCCCTCGCCATAGCAATGCTTGGGGTGGGGTAATTGCTGAGGCGTATGGGTTGTTAAGACAAACCCGAACTGAGAGGTGTAACACTTGGGGTAAATCTTAATGCTGGGGGGTTCCGCTGTTACCAAGATTGTACGCTCTTTCGGGCATGCCAAGGTCTCTGTCTCATTCTTGATGGTTCCCGTACATTTGGGTACCTCATCGTACACCATCAACGCTGAATTGCAAGACCAAATGCGACAGTAAGTGATTTTTCTTCTATTTAGACTGCAAATTTGATAAAATGGAGCTTTTCTGCACGTGCCATGAGGCGTGCAGATTTTCCTTCAAAGATGCGGCGAGGATAACGGTTCATCC
>JAZNGY010000104.1:0-23526 GCA_045576695.1 Akkermansia sp. | reverse complement strand
TCTGCATGGATAACGCATGGCTGCGGGCAGAGGGATATATCTCGTTTTATCAACTCCTCAAACGCTGATTGGAAACCGCCGTATGCCATAAATGGCACGTACGGTGGTGTGTGAGGGGGCGAAAGCCCCCTACACGATCCTGATGGTTGTATTGCTAACAATCAGAAATTAAGACGAATAGCAGTGGTGAACTCCCAGCCGTTGTAGCAATCTGCCCCATCCTTACGGGCTGTTACATACTCTGCGCCGAACATGAGCTTGGTAGCATCTTTGTTTTTGGCAGAGGCATACAAATCTACGCCGAAGTAGAAGGCATGCAAGCTGTCTACCCAAGCGGAGGCGGTGGTTTGCGTGCCAATGTAGCGGTCTGCACTCAATTTGCAAGCATTGTCGCCGGTCATGCCGGTGTAGCGGAATACGAGGTCCACTTGCGGGTGTATGGCATAAACCGGTTGTAATTGAATACCGACATTATTGCTACCATTGCCGTTTTGCTGCTCGAATGCCGCAACGGCGTTGGCGGTGAAGGTGAATTGACCTTGCTTAACCTCATACCCCAGAGAAAGTGCATCTTTAAAACCAAGGCCGTAGTTGTTAGCACCGGGTTTGCGGCGGCCATGGTAGGCATTGTTGAAGTCATGCAAATATTCGGCTGATACGGCTTGATAACCGTTGGCGGTAACATCAAACTTGTGTGTGCCTCCCAAAATCATGAAGCACTTGTCCTCCCAGCCGAACTCGCCTTTCAGGCCACGGCCATCGCGGTATACGTCGCGGTGGCTCAGGTTCTTGCTGGCGCAGGCGCGGTCGTTAGCCATTATTTGCAAGAATACTACATCTTTCTTATCGGGGGACGTGTAGTTAAGCTCTACGCCCCAGTTGGTATCAATACCGAATTGTGCGGCTACGAAAGAACGTTCCACACAGGGAATGCTGGCATTCGACATGCGGAAGTCCGTGGTGAATTGCGGGGCAAACTTACCGGCTTTTACACTCAACCCCTGCACGGCGGAGATGTTTTGCTTCACCCAGACGGAATAAATATCCGTATAGGTGAAGTTACGCTTGGTGTAACCACCATTGTACGTACTGCGAGAGGGCAGGCCGCCTATGCGCCCTATGACGTTGAATTGGGTGCCGGACTCCATCATGACGTTCAACCCAACCCAAGAGCGACGGAACTCGCTGTTGAAGGGGGAAGCGCCGTCTCTGAGGTGCAAGCCGTTGCTGCCATTGGGTTGAACAACCGCCATTTGCCACTGCTCGCGGTAGGTGAGGTTCACCTTGCGTACGAAGGCGTCATCGTCCTCATACAATACGAGCGCTTTTTTGACGTCATCCGTCCAGTCCGCTTCAGCACCAACTGCCACTGCCGGTATGGTTGCCGGTAGTGCTGCAAGTAGTAAGAGAGATTTATTCATCTGCCTGTATTATTTAATTATCGGAGCTTGGAGAAGAGCGTTTGCTGGTCAAGCACGCTCATGTATTCCGTGTGGTCAAGCCCCATGTCCAGTACGTACAGGGTAAGCAATTTCTTAACAACTGCCAGTAGTTTTTCCGGCTGCCAGGGCTTCTCGATGTAGTTGTCAATGTGGCCCTCGTTGATGGCGTTGATGGTGTCGGCATGTGTGGCCTGGCCGGTAAGCAGCACTTTGCGGGTCTTGGCAAAACGCTTGTCGGCAGCTACCTTGGCCAGCAAATCCGTGCCACTGGCTCCGGGCATTACTTGGTCAGAGATGACAAGACCTACCAAGTCGCCATCTGCGTCAATTTGCTCGATGAGGCTCAGGCAGTCTTCTACGCCGGAGGCTTCTTCGAGTCGGATGAGCGGGGTGAGCGGACGCAGGTCTCTCATGACGGAATCCAGCACTTCCTGCTGGTCATCGATGCATATAATATTAATCTTTTCCATTGATTTGTGTTGTTGGAAGGTTGATAGAGAAAGTGGTTTCACCATCTGTGCTGCTGAGCTCAATGGTGCCGTTATAACTGTCCACCAAGCGGCGGACAATGGATAGACCCAGGCCGAGGCCGAAGTCTAACCCCAGCTTCTTTGTGGTAAAGTTGGGGTGGAAAATCTTTTCGTGTATCTCCTCCGGTATAGCCGGCCCGTTGTTGGTGATGGAGACTCTCACGTATTCTGTGGGCAGCAGGTGCATGCCCTCTGCCTTAAAGGTATCGGTAGCGATGCGCAAGGTTGGGTTAGGCGTATTGGCCTGTACCATGGCATCGTATGCATTGTTGATGATGTTGGTCCAAATCTGCACCAGCTCTGTAAGGTCTGCCGTGATAGTGGGGCAGGGCTTAAGCGCGGTTTCTACCGTTATGTGCTTGAGCTTGTTGGTAAGCAGGTTCATGGCATCGTTGACAGATTCTTTCACATCCACCCCCTCTTGGCGGGTAGAGTTGCCGCCGCCCAACAGCTTAACGGCGCGTACAATGCCGGTGGCGTGCTTGGCTGCTACCTGCATGTCTCGCAGGTCATGCCCAAGCTCCCAGAACTTGTAATTAAACTTGACGTGGCGCACAAACTCCGGCCCGAACTTAACCAAGGTCTTGGTGTCGGGGATGATGTGCGCTAATACTTTGGCTGCCGGTTGCGGCAGGTTGAGCTCGCGTTCATATTTGCGGGCTAAGGTTCGCAGCTCGCTGGCTGCGGTAAAAGCTGTATCCTCATAGCCGTAGCGGAAAAGCTTGGCGTTGAGTTTGTCTTCTTCTGCTAAAAACTCGGCCATATGCTCGGCCACAAACTCGGTGCGGCGGGTGATAACACCCACGGCGTTGTTCAGCTCGTGCGCAATGCCGGCAGAAAGTTGGGCAAGCGTAGAAGCCATCTCGGCGCGTTGCAGCAGGCGCTGGGCTTCTTCTTTCTCCGTCGCATGGCTGAATATGCGTATATTGCGTGCTGCCAGTTCGTGCATCAGCACGGGGATGAATTGGTGCTCTAAAGTGCCGTATTCTTCTTCATCTACGGCGGGGGTGGTGTCATCTATGTAGGTAAGCTTGGTGTCTTCTACTGCCACAATATCATTAGAGCTGTGATACGTGCGAGAGAAGAATGCCTGTACGCATACATAGGAGCCCGGCTCGGCGCGGAATACCTCATGCTTGCGGGCCATGGCTGCCGGCAAATCGGTACCCGGCAGGTTCTCGGCTTGTCGGTAGGCTACCAGCGCCCCCTCTTGCAAAAAGTAAAGGCGGTGGCACTCCTCCCCCTGAGCCACCAGCATTTCGCCCTTGGCGATGCTGATGGTGCGCCCGGGGTCGCTGAAGTAGACTCTGTTGAGTCTCTCTAACGGCTCTGTTATGTGTGCGGGCAACATTGTCTCAGGAGAAGGTGCTTTTACTTTATATTGTTATCAGCCGAAGAAGCCTACGGCGCCCAAGCCTACCATCATCAGAATGGTGAGTGCCAAACCGATGATGCAAAGGATGGTACCGGAGATTGCCATGCCCTTTTGCTCTACGTGGCCGGTGGCGTATGCCATGGCGTTGGGCGGGGTGGAAATCGGCAGGGCCATACCCAGAGAGGAGGCAAAGGCCACCGTTACCAACAGGGCTACTGCGCCGGCATTGTCCATGGAGCCGGCTGAAAGCATGGCGCTGGCTACACCGCCCAAGATGGGCACAAGCAGTGCGGCTGTGGCCGTGTGGCTCATGAAGGTAGCCATGAACAAGCAAATGCAGCTGGCGGCAATCAACAAGATGATGGAACTCCATTGAGCGAAGGGAATGGCATTAATCATGTCCTTAGCCAAATTCGTTTCTTGGAGTGCAACGCCGAGCGCGAAACCACCGGCTACCAGCCACAGTACGTCCCAGCTCATGTTCTTCAAATCTTTCTTGGTGATAACACCGGTGATGGAGAATACGGCAATGGGGATGATAGCCACGGAGTTGGAGTCAAGACCATGAACCTCCTTGGGTATTACCCACATCAGTATGGTTACGATGAAGGTAATGTATACGATGATTGCCTTGGGCGTCTTGAGGAACTTACCCTTCAGCTCCTTGGAAAGGTCCAAACTGCTCTGGGTGATGGGGAACATCTTGAGTAGCAATATCCATGCAATGAAAAGCAAGATGATAACAAAGGGAATGCCGAAAGCCATCCATTTGCCGAAGGATACGTCCAGACCGATGTCTTGCATGTACTTAAGGGCAATGGCGTTAGGAGGTGTACCGATGGGGGTGCCGATGCCACCGACGTTGGCACCGATGGGAATGCAGAGTGCGAATGCTGCACGGCCGCGGTCCTCCGGCTTGAAGAGTGCCAGCACCGGGGTAAGCAGGGCGAGCATCATGGCAGCTGTGGCGGTATTGCTCATGAACATGGAGAATACGGCTGTTACAGTCATCAGACCCAGCAATACGTATTTGGGATTAGTGCCGAAAGGCTTCAGCAGTACGCGTGCCAAGTTGATATCCAGACGATATTTGGTAGCGGCATCTGCCAAGAAGAACCCACCTAAGAACAGCAAAATGATGGGGTCTGCAAAGGTGGCAAAAATGCTCTTCTGCTGTGTCAGGTTTGTAATCTTAATTTGTTTGATGGCTTTGCGAGATTCATCGCTGTTAATGCCGTTGACGTTTGCTTTGATTTCCTGAGTAGCTGCTTCATATTTGGCAATCAAAGCTTTGTCTTCTTCTGTTTGCTGCTCTTTAGCCTTTAATTCGTTGGCTTTTTTGGTGTATTTATCGGCAAAGCTCATGGCTGTGCCGGTTATTGTCATATAAATGTCATCATTGGAAAGCTGCCCTTTTTTGTTAAGCTTTTCCTTAATGCTGTCTTTGTGGGTTGCCTTAGAATCTACCTTGCCGGTGTTAAGAATGACGTCACCCTTCATTTCTGCCAGAGGGGAGATCTTAACGGTATCACCGGGTTTGGCGTCTTCATTCGGGTCGGGGATAGAAATGAACTCCTCGTGAAGAACTTTGCAAGCGTCTCCGGTAAATACTTTGTCTACAACTGCGTTGACTTGAGCTTGGTCAAAACGCTTCGGTTTGAAACACTTGAGGGATTGGTTAGAGGTGGTGAAGAGAGCCAAGGCGATAACGGCAACGGAGGTTGTCCAAATCGGAATGACTTCCAAAATCCACATCAAAGCTGCAAAAATGAATAACGCAACTACGCGTGCCTGAATCGGGTTAATAAGCCCCTCGGGCAGCATGTCCGGCAAGAAGAGTGCGCTGCCACTCAGAAGTAGCACCACGCACAACTTAATCAGAGTTTTTTGATTACTTGACATAGCTGATAATTAGTTTACCTCTGCACAGGTGTATATCGATACTCACGCAGGCGCGTGCGCGTGCGACATGCCTTGTGCGCTTTGTACTATACAATACTCTACCCGTTTTTGCAAGTTTTACTTGTATTTTCATAATAAAAAATGAAAAAAAGGAGGTGATGTATTTCACATCACCTCCGCATGCAGAAGATTTATGTGTAAAGTTAAGCCATTTCAACGAGCAGCTGAGCCAGTACCGTCATCATAATGAGGGCAATGGGGTAGGCGGTAGAATAGGCAATAACCGGCTCTTGGCTTTCTGTTTGAGAGGTAATGGCCCCCAGTGCCGGGGTCGAGGTTTGCGACCCGCAGATACACCCGAGGGTTTCTGCTATTTTCATTTTCAGGAAGCGTCTGGCCACAAAGTACCCGATGAAAAGAGGCAGAACCGTGATGATGGCACCTATGGCGAACATAGCCAAACCGTTGTCGGCCAATGTTTCAACCAATTTCTCGCCACCGGTAATACCGGCTCCGGCCAAAAAGAGCATCAGCCCCAGTTCTTGCACCAGCACTCTGGTGGGGCGGGGCATGTAGCCCGCAACCGGCCCGATTTTGCCGAAGTGCCCCAGCAACAAGGCCACCACCAAGGGCCCGCCGGCCATGCCCAGGGAAAAGCCCTTGCCGTCTCCTATGCTGAAGGTGACACTACCCAACAAAAGGCCTAACACAAGCCCGCCGGTAAGAGAGAGAACATCTGCCGCATTGATGGCAGCACTGCGGTGCCCGCATTCTTTTTTGAATGCGTTGATAGCCTCGGGGGTGCCAACCACGCGCAGCACATCGTTGCGGATAATCTCCGTATCTGCCGTGGGTATGAAAGTGTTGCCGAGCCTGGTAATGCGTGATACGATAACACCATAGTTGCCAAGGGTGTCTACATCTTTCAGGGTACGGTTGCTCATTTTGTCTGCAAGCACAATAACCTGCGCATCTTCATCTTTGCATATCAGCGCATTGCTGCCTTGGTTAGTGAAGTGGCCGAGGATGGCGGCATCGTGCGCTATTTTTTCTTGCTCGCCGATCATGAGCACCTCATCGTTTGGGACTAGGGTATCTGAGCTGCGCAAGGGACGCAGAATGCCGTCTCGCAAAATGCGGGTAATGCGGCAGCTCATGCCCGTGCTCATTGCAACTTCTTGCAGGTCTTTGCCCAGTATTTCAGGGTTGGTGCAGCATACATGGCGTGCAATAATGGCGTGCGGGTCATTTTCTGCATCTTTATCATTTTTGCTGAGGTCGTGGCGCAGTATACGCGGTAATAACTGCACGAACAATACAATGCCGATAACCCCGAACGGATATGCCAAGCCATAGGCGATATTGATGCCGGACTCATCAATCCCTGCTGCTTTAGCGGCATCCAGAGAGGCGGCCAAAGCCGGTGTGCTGGTACATGCACCGGCAAAGATGCCGGCCCCAATCGTTAAATCGATACCCATCAGTTCACACAAGCCCCATGCTGTTAACCACCCTGCCAATACTATGGTGCTTGCCAGTATAATCAGGTTTTTACCTTGGCTTTTCAGGGATGAAAAGAAGCGGTTACCCACACCCAAGCCCACACAATAGACGAACAGTGCCGTGCCGATGGCTGAGATACCGCTCGGTATTTTCAACCCGTAGTGCCCGGCTACCATGGCCACAAATAATACACCCGAGCTGCCCAACGCAATGCCCTTGAAACTGATGTTGCCCAGTGCCAGCCCTAAAAATAGAATGCCGAATAATACCAGTGTCGAATTGCTCAAAAGTGTTTCCATGTCGGTCTGCTTTTATTTTGCTGCGCATTCCTATACACACACTCGGAGATTTTGTCAAGCAATTCTTGATATTGTTTCATGTACAGTTTGGGTACATTTGCTGTAAAAAAGGCCCGCCCTATGCAGATTGGCATGGGGCGGGGAAAGTTTTTATAGCTATCAATCGCTATCAGGCCTCTTCATCGGGGAAGATGAATTCCTTGGGCGCAGGGGTGATGGACTTGATGGTCATCTTGTGCTGAGCGCCACCAATCTCAAGCGGGATACGTATGGAATCACCAACCTTGTGGCCGATGAGGCGAGCACCCAACTTGGAGTTGTAGGGGATAACACCCTGCTCGGGGATGGAATCCCATGCACCGAGGATGGTGTACACGGCCTTAAGCCCCTTGCTGTTGCTGAAGGTAACTTGGGTGCCGATGCCGGTTTGCTCGCAAGATACGTCTGCAAAGTCGGTGGGCTCTGCCTGAGAAAGCAGGCGAGAGAGCTCCTCGGAGCGGCGCATGAGCACTTGGCGCGTGGCCTTGGCATCTTGGTAACCACCGTTTTCTCGAAGGTCGCCTTCTGCGCGGGTGATTTCCAAGTCGTGCTTGTTCTTGGGAATCTTAACGTTGATGAGCTCTTCGTACTCTGCCTTACGGGCGGCGTAGGAGCGCAGAGATACGTAAAGGGCTTGCTTCTCCTTAACCTGCACGCGGGCCAATACTACTTCTTGCAGAGAGGGATGCACCTTCATCATGTTTGCCAACAGAAGGTTGCGGTCCAAATCCGGCAGGGCGGAAGAGTCGTACAGAGCCTTGGCAAAGGGGCGTGCCTCCAGCTCAGAGATACCTGTTACCAAGTCGGGGGCAAGGTCTTTGTCTTCCAGCAGGCGGTTGCGCAGTTTCAGTGCGCGGTTGGGGCCACCCTCAGAGCTGTCGCGTTCAATGATGTTGATGATATGGGCTCCCAGCAGCATCTTGTTCTTGTCTACCAACTCTTTGGCTACACCGTTGCGGGAGTTGCAAATCCAAATGAGCACCTCAGGGCTGAGGGTCTGGCGAGAAATGCCGTTGGTGAGGTCTGAGAACAGTTGCTCTTTGCCACCCTTGGCAATAATGAAGTCTGCCGCAGCAGATGTCACCTTGGCACCACCGAAGAGGAAGATGTTGGTGGTGTAGGCCAGCCAACTGTCGGGGTATGCCTCGGGCAGTGCCTCGTATACCTTGTTCTGGCGGGCAACGGAAAGCTCGCCGATGTACTGCACCAATTCTTCAGAGGGAATCGTTTGCAGTTTGGCTGCCAAGGTTACAAAGTCTGCAACGCCGGCTTCGCTCAGGGCGGCATTCAACTGCTCTTGTTTTGCTGCATCGTTGCCGGTGGTGGCTTCGAGAATGTCATCGCGTATGATGATGAGCTCCAGCACATGCTGAGGTTCACGGTCTTTCTCGATATCTTCTTCCATGGCTTTCACCAATTCTGCTGCAATCTTGTATTCCCCTGCCAATGCCTCTATGTGGCTTTGGTCAATGATGCGCACGCAGCTTGCCAAAGATGTTGCTTCCATGTAGTCTGCCAACAATGCTTCTGCTGCGCTGGCAGCCACGCGGGTGCGAATGGTCTCGCCCTTCTTCGTAGGCAGGCGGAAGCGCGGGTCTTCTTTCATGGCAGCGCGGGCTTTTTCCCACCATGCTTTCCAGTTCTCTTCGGCAATAATGCGACCACTCAAGAATTTTTCCAAATCCTCAGGCAGCATCGGGAGTACTTCCGTTACACCTTCTCGCAGAGAGTAGTTATGCTTCAGTACAAACTCAATAAACTCAAGGATGGTATCTTTGCCTTCTGCCTTAGCGCGGCAGCCGGCGGCATCGTCAAAACAGGTAACTAAAAAGTGTTCTTTAGGTACAGAGGTGAGCTGGTTGAATGCCAGCTTGAGGCCCATTACGTAGTGGGCGTTTTTTTCAAAGTCAATCTTTACGAGATTTTTAGCCAAAGACCAAGCCTCCACCTTGCCAACGCCCCATTCAGGGTGCATGACGTAGTTGGCGGGAGAGAATTTGTCCAAGCGCATCGCAAAGTCTGCCGGTATTTTACCGGCTGCTACAAGTTTTTCTAAATCACCATGCATACGTGTCACCATATTACCATACCTTTTGTCAAGGTCAACCCCCGAATTATCTTTTTTTTAATTTTTTTTAGAATTTCTGCGTTCTACCTCTTGCCAAACGGGGGTGTTTTGGGTTATTCTTTGTGCCAAAGCGAATTTTATGGCGGAAACCTACTACATCCGGCGTCGGGAGGGGGCGGTGCCTCCGGGGCCGTTCTCTCAGGTTGCCCTTTTTGAGATGTTTTCGTGTGGGGGATTGGATTCCCTTGTCAGATGTACTGACGACACATGGCAACGGAATAATGCCGACTTTTTGAGATTGATACAACGCCTGAGTTGAATTGCAACCGAATAAATAATTATGCCCGAACCGGAAGACGAGAAAAAAGAATCAACGGCAATTGCAGATAATGAAGAGATTGTCTCATTGTTGCGCCGTTTGTTGGCAGAACACCAAGCTGCAGATCATGCGTTTACCAATCGCATGATACGCGGTGTGTGCCACACACTTATAGTTACTCAAATTACAGTGATGCTTACTGCTCTCGGTACGGGTATCGGGGCTCTTTTGCATGTGAGAGTGCCGTTCAAAGGGGCTGCATGGGGTATGATTATAGGGTGGAGCTTGGGTATGTTGTTTGTTTTTTACCAAAAATACATGGCCAACCGTGCCCGCAATGCCATCATCCAAAAGCATACGGGCGAGAATAACTCGTAGTTGTTATTTGATGAACGCTTGGTGCGTTTCTCTTATTTCTTTGCATTGGGGTAGGGTATCGTCTTCTTCAACCTCTGCATTGCTGTAATACTGTTCGCAATAGGTGAGCAGGTTGAGTATGGATTCTCTCCCTTGGGGTGTTTCTTCCTTGGCGGATAGCAAGGTGCGTTGACTCAAAAAGTGCAGGGTAGACTCTGCTACCATGCTTTCCCCGTAATCTTTGTGGGCAAAGAGCCCCGCTTTGAAGTCTCGGTAGAATTGCTCCCATGCCTTGACATAATAGGCAAAGGCGTTGGGGCCTAAGTAGTAAAAACTCTCCATGAAAGAGCAACAACAGTCTATGTCTTCCTCAAGAGCTTGGTAGATATCTTTTTGTGTTTTACCTAAAAAGTGTCGAACCGCGCTCCGCTCGTCCAAAGAGTCGTGTACATTGATGTCTTGCAAGGTGGGCAAGCCTTTCTTGCTTGTGATGCTTTCAAGATATGCGTGGTATTCTCCGGGCAAGGTGATGCTCGGTATTTTGAATGCTTCGTAAAAAAGGGGTGCTGCCTCTTCTATGGAAAATCCGTCAAAATGATGCACGACGAAGCGGTAATTTTTATTGTTGTAGGTGCGTAAAACGTCTGCCATGCAAATAAACTTCCACACGTAGTTATTGATTTCATCCCCGTTTCCGGTAATGGGTATGCCATAACTATGGGGGTATGCTCCCTCGCGTGGGAACTGAAGCTCCTTGCCGTTGAGCAGGTTATGGTATGCTGCATTTGCCGCTTTTTTATCAGCCTCATACCTGCTGCCGTATACGTGTACGGTAATCTGATTTGCGGGTAGTTGTTTCTTTTTCATTCGCAAAAAAAAGCCCGCCCCTCATCGCATCATCTGATGAGGGGCGGGGTAAAGGATTATCAGTTGGCAACAATGTTGACCAAGCGGCCGGGCACCACAATGACCTTGCGTATGGTTTTGCCTGTGGTGTGCTCTTGCACACGGGCAGAGGCCAAGGCCGTAGCCTCAAGCTCTTCTTTAGAGGCGTCAATAGCCATGGTCATCTTGTCGCGCAATTTGCCGTTCACCTGAATCACGATTTCCTTGGTGTTTTCTACCAAGTATTCGGGGTTAAAGGTGGGCCACACCTGTTGGCACAGCTGGCAGGCGGGCAGGGTGGTAAATTGCTCGCGCAGAATGCTGTAAAGCTCTTCTGTGAGGTGCGGTGCAAAGGGATTGAGCACATGGAGCAACTGCACGTAATCCGTTACGGTTACAGTGGCTGCGCTTGTCATGGCGTTGGTGCATTCCATCATCTTGGAGATAGCGGTGTTGAAGCTCATGCTTTCAATGTCTTCCGTCACCTTCTTGATGGTTTTGTGCACTTCTTTGCGCACGGGAGTTACCGCGCCGTTGTCGGCATCGGTAATCTTACCGGAGAGTACCCACTCGCCCTCTTGGTTTTCTACCATGGCCACACGCCATACGCGGGCAAGGAATCGGCTGATGCCTTCCACACCCTTGGTCTGCCAGGGTTTCACTTCTTTGAGGGGGCCCATGAACATTTCGTACAAGCGCAGGGAGTCTGCACCGTATTCGCGTACAATGTCATCGGGGTTTACCACGTTACCGCGGCTCTTAGACATCTTCTGGCTGTCTTCACCCAAGATAAGCCCCTGGTTTACCAGCTTGTTGAACGGCTCGTTGGTAGTTACCAAACCGTAGTCATACAGCACTTTGTGCCAGAATCGGGCATACAGCAAGTGCAGCACAGCGTGCTCAGTGCCACCCACATACAGGTCTACACCGCCGGGGTTGCCGCCACCCATCCAGTATTTTTCAACCTCGGGGTCGATGAATGCTTTGTCGTTCTTGGGGTCAAGATAGCGCAGGTAGTACCAGCAAGAGCCTGCCCACTGAGGCATGGTGTTGGTTTCGCGGGTGAAGTCTTCGCTGTACTGAATCCACTCCGTTGCTTTTACCAACGGGCCACGGGGGTCGCCACTGGGTTTGAAGTCCTCCATCTCGGGCTGCAACAGGGGCAGTTCGCTCTCGGGGATGGCGTAGTGGTTGCCGTCCTTGGTGTTCCAGACAATGGGGAAGGGTTCGCCCCAGTAGCGCTGGCGGCTGAACAACCAGTCACGCAACTTGTAGTTTACCTTGCCACAGCCATAGCCTTTCTCCTCCAGCCAAGCGGTCATTTGCTTCTTGGCCTCTGCAACACTCAGGCCGTTAAGATGCTCAGAGTTGACCATGGTGCCATCATACCCGCAGAAGTTCTGCCACGGGGTATCTGCCGTGTCGGGCTGTACCACTTGGATGATGGGCAACTCAAACTTGGTGGCGAACTCAAAGTCGCGGCTGTCGTGGGCGGGCACAGCCATAATGGCGCCCGTGCCGTAGCCGGTAAGCACATAGTCGGCAATCCAAATGGGAATCTGTTTGCCGTTGACGGGGTTAGTAGCATAGGCGCCGGTGAATACGCCCGTTTTGTCTTTACTGAGCTCAGTGCGCTCCAAATCGCTCTTGGCGGCGCAGGCTGCTTTGTAGGCCTCTACCGCTGCTTTTTGCTCTGCCGTGGTGATGCTGTCTACCAGTTCATGCTCGGGGGCAAGTACCATGTAGGTCGCGCCGAAGAGGGTGTCCGGGCGGGTGGTGTACACGGTGATGGTATTGCCTTGGCAATCAAAGTTTACCTCTGCGCCGGTGGATTTGCCTATCCAGTTGCGCTGCAACAGCTTGATGCTCTCGGGCCAGTCAAGCGGCTCCAGCTCATCGATGAGGCGCTCGGCATAGGCGGTGATGCGCAGCATCCACTGGCGCAGCTTGCGGCGCTCCACAATGTGGCCTTTGCTCTTCCACTCTTCTGCCTCTTCATTGGCCAGTACGGTGCCCATGTCGGGGCTCCAGTTTACCATGCCCTCTGCCACATAGGCCAGGCGCACGTTGTCAATCTCTTCGCGAGTCCGGCCCTTGGCCTCAAGTTCGCTTACGGGGCAGGCTTTCTTAAGCTCTTCGTTGTAGTATGAGTTGTACAGGCGCAGGAAAATCCACTGGGTCCACTTTACATAGGTGGGGTCGGTGGTGGCAATCTCGCGGTCCCAGTCGTAGGAGAAGCCCAACATCTTGAGCTGGCGGCGGAAATTGTCAATATTGGCGTACGTGGTGATGGAGGGGTGTTGCCCTGTCTTGATGGCGTATTGTTCTGCAGGCAGCCCGAAGGAGTCCCAGCCCATGGGGTGCAGCACGTTGTAGCCTATCATGCGCTTGTAGCGGCTTACAATATCGGTGGCGGTGTAGCCCTCGGGGTGGCCTACGTGCAGACCGGCGCCACTGGGGTAGGGGAACATATCCAGCACATAGCACTTAGGCTTGCCGGCATCAAACCCCTCTTCGCCCGGGTTGAGCACTTTGAAAGTCTTTTCTGCGTCCCAGGTGGCTTGCCACTTGGGCTCAAATACATCAAAAGGATACGGATTTTTGCGTTCTGACATGTCGCGCGAGACTATAATACACTCTCTCATGAAAATCAAGACTTTTCCTGCTCTCTCATCCCGCTGCTGTCATAATTTGTGAAGAAAATCACTTTTCTCGCCAAAAAGAACGGGAACACCCCGTTGGCAGGTGTTCCCGTTTAAAAAGGCTTTTTTGAGCCGTTTACTTTTGCTCTTCGGCCAAAGCGTACAGCTGCTGTGCTGTCTTTCTGATGGCTTCTTCGGGAGAAGAGGAGGTCATGCCGTTCTCTATAGTCATTTGTTCTATGTTATACTTTGCCACAAATAACTCCATTATTTTGGGCTGGGTGATGCCGGGTTGCGAAGACTCGAACAGCGCTACTGCATTGGGGTATTTGCGCTCGAGTTCGTCGTATTCTGATTGGTGTTTATTACGAGCTTTTAATATTGTATCGATGAGGGCCTGCTGGTATTGAGGCATTTCATCCATGGAAGTCGGCAAGGGAATGGGAGGGGCCTTCTTGAGGTCTTCGAGTATGGATTTGATGATGGGTAATGACGCTTCTTGGTAGGCTTTGTATTCGCCACTTAAGTCGGAGAAATCTACATTAAGCGATAATTCAATTGTTTTGATTATAATTGCCATTGCATCCGTTTCAGTCATGAGCTCAGACGAGTGTTCTATCCCATAAGCCACAGACTTGATGAAGAACTTGCGTACACTCGGGTCAATTTGTTCCCAAGTGATGGTTTCGGGGCTGATTGTTCGGGTGTATGTGTGATTACAAGGCGTAACATTTGCTGATGCCATACCGGAGCATACGGCAACTGCCATAAGGAGTGTGTTGAGGATTTTCATACGATATATTTGTTTTTTACGTTTAATACCATGCAAAAGTTACATTGTTTCATTTGAAAAGTCAAGATGAAAAATGATATTGTTGTTGATGCGGATTCATGTTTTGTGTGGGAGAAAATGTTAATCTCTGTGGTAGGGGGTGCCGGCCAGCATGGTGTGCAGGCGGTAGATTTGCTCCAACAGTACCACGAGCGCGAGCTCGTGCTGCATGGTATGACGGCCTAAAGAGAGTACGTGGTCACACTGTTGGCGCAGGGCGGGGGTGTGGCCATCTGCCGCGCCGATGAGGAATGCCACGTGTTTCACGGCGTGCATTTGCCAATCTTTGGCGCGTTTCTCCAGCTCGCGAGAGGTCCAGTTTTCGCCGCGTTCATCCATGGCAATGCGCAGGCAGCCTTTGCTGGCCTCCAGCAAGCGGGCCGAAACTTCTTCTGAGCTGCCGGCTTTGACATAGCGAATCTCTACCTTGCCGAATGGTTTGAGACGCTCCTCAAAAAAAGCAACACCTTGGCGTGCATAGGCTATAGAGGGCTTGGCTGCGGCCAGTATGATAAAGTCCATGGCGAAGCAGAATCAGTTGTTTAACAAATGTTTGTATAGCTCATCAACAGAGCCGAAGAGCGGGGCGGGGTATTCAGCCAGTTCTGTAACATCGGCATAGCCCCATGCTACCAATGCAAGCTTGCATGCGGCATTCTCTGCGGTCTTGGCATCAAAAAGAGAATCACCTACCATGGTTATCTCTTGCGGGGCAACGCCCCATTGCCGGGCTATGTGCAACAGTGAATCCGGCGCGGGTTTGCGGGGGAATTCTCCCGTATAGCCTAAAATGCAACTGAAAGGTGTGTGGGGGAAGAGCGCCTTCACCATGGGCTCTGTCACATCATGCGGTTTGTTGGATAGCACCGCAAGCATGGCACCTGCCGCGCTCAGCTGCGTCAACATATCGGCAACACCGGGGTAGGGGCGGGTGTAGTCGCCCTGCCAGCAAGTGGGGTATTCCTTGCGAAAATGCCCGTGCATGGCCTCTAATTCTGCGGGCGGCGTGTGCTTGGCATCTTCGTACCCCAATGCTTTTCCGCATAAATTGGCTGCCCCGCTGCCGATCATGGTGCGAACGGTGGCGGGGCTGTGCTCCGGCAGACCCAGCGCCCGCAGAGAGCGGTTTACGCCCTCTGCTATTCCCGGTAGTGAGTCTACCAAGGTGCCGTCCAGGTCAAATACGATATGGCGTTTCATCAACGGAGGAATCCGCGTTCGGATGTGCGGAGGAATTCAATCAGGTGCAACACGTGCGGGTTGCTGCCGTATTTTTCATCTTCCAGTACGGCGGGAATGTTGTCGGTGACAATGGCTTTCTTATCCAAGAAGAGCTTGCGGTAAGCAAATTTGAGGGCGCGGATGTCTTCATCAGCAAATCCGCGGCGTTGCAGGCCAACGGCGTTGATGGTGCGCAACTGGGCAGGGTTGCCTTCTGCTATCATGTAGGGTGCTACGTCTTGCACAATACGGGCACAGCCACCCACCATGGCGTGGTCGCCTACGCGCACGAACTGGTGTAGGGCGGCACAACCGGCAATGATGGCCCAGTCGCCGATGACGCAGTGGCCGGCCACACCGGCGTAGCCGGAGAAGATGCAATGGTTGCCCACCTGACACTCGTGGCCGCAGTGGCTATTGATAAGGAAAAGGTTGTGGCTGCCGATAACGGTTTTTGTCTCCGGCGTGGTAGAGCGGTTGATATTGCAGTTTTCGCGGAAAACGTTGTAATCGCCTACCTCCAGATAGGTGGGCTCACCCTTGTACTTAAGATCCTGAGTTTTGAGTCCGATGACGGAGAAGGGGAAGAACTCGTTGCCCTTGCCGAAAGAGGACGGGCCACCAAGTACTACGTGGTTGTGCAACACGCAGCCCTCACCGAGTTTTACATGCGGGCCTACCACACAGTAGGGCCCTACTATTACATCATCCGCCAGTTCGGCGGTCGGATCTATTATTGCAGTAGGATGAATCTGAGCCATAGCCGCATTCTAACGCCAAGCCCGCTTCTCTTCAAGTAAAAAATCCCGCTGACAATCAAAAAATATACGTTTGCCCGTGTTAATTCCGCTTCCCCCGATGTGCAGCACGCAAATATTCTTCAATGATGCACATCATCCGGGCACCGAATTTATTTCGATGTGACTTGACAAAACATACAAATCATGTATATTTGTGCGCGTGAGCAGACCTGAAGTTCCGACACTGCGATTACCGATATCCAATTATGCAGAGATGCGCCACATGCGCAACTCTCAGTTGGTATGTGTTCTCCGCTCCGCCGTATTAGCGCCGGAGAAAGTGCGCCGTTTTCGGCCGGCGCCTCCCTCTGAGTATGATGCGTACCGCGTGCGTATGGAGGCAGAGTGTATTTGTGTGGATTTGTTGACGGCGGGTAACAGCGTATTTTGTTGCAGATTTGAAGCAGCAGATGAGTATTGAATCTACAAAAGGTCGCAAAGATGAAAAAACTGCTTAAACTTTCACCTCTGGTGGTATTGAGTGCGTGTAGTCATACAGATGATTTGCCGCAGATAAGCCATTGGAAGGGAGAGCCGATTATGCTTGATTGCGCTCGCCCGCGAGTAGAAGAGTATGAGGTAGAGTTTTTACCGATGCTGCCGAATACCCCCGATACGCTTATTGTGGGCCGATTCTATGTGCCGGAGGGTGCAAAGCTGGAATATGATAATGAGGCTGTGGTGCGCTCCATCAAATTATGTGCTGCGGCTATGGGTGGCAACACGATTGTGTACCCGCATCATGGTGTTAAAGAGATTACGGTTGCCTATGTTCCCATCGAGCAGAGTTTGCATGGTGGGGATGAATATTGATTACATCTCTTGCAAGAAACGCAGCGTTTCGTACAATTTGTCCGTCGGTTTGATTTTTTGGAGCTTGGGGAATCTGCGGTCCAGCATAATGTAGTCATTATGGCGGGTAAGCAGTAATTTTTGCCCGACAATTTCAACGTGTGAGATATTGCGGCTGGTGGCCAATATTTTGATTTTGTGGCTCAGCAACAAATTGCGGGCTTGGCGAGGCATTTTGCCGAAACGGTCTGTCCACTGGTGCTCCAAATCATCCACGTCGTCCGTGGTCATGGCCTTGGCTAATTGAGTGTAGCAGCTCATGCGGGTTTGGGTGCTTTCTACCCAAGCAGATGGCACAAAGGCGCCGATGAGTTTATCGGCATCTGCCCGGGTGGCCATGGTGGCCTCGCTCACGCAAAGAAAATCTGCTTTGAATTGAGCCTCTGCACGTATGGCCGGGGCTTTGCCTTGCAGGTGGTCTATGGATTGTCGCAGAAGCTGGCAGTACAGCTCAAACCCGATGGCTGCAATGTGGCCGCTTTGTTGGGTACCCAGTAGGTTGCCGGCTCCGCGTATCTCCAAATCTCGCATGGCGATTTTGAAACCGCTGCCCAGCTCTGTGTATTGTTTAATGGCTGCCACGCGCTTGCGGGCATCGCCGGTGCACAGTGCTTCCTCCGGCAACAGCAGGTAGGCATAGGCACGGTGCCCGCCACGCCCTACGCGCCCTCGCAGCTGGTACAAATCTGCCAGCCCGAAGCGGTCCGCTCGGTCAATAATAATGGTGTTGGCGTTGGGTATGTCTATGCCGCTTTCAATAATGGTGGTGGAGAGCAAAATATCTGCCTGGCCGTTAATGAAGTCTCGCATCACGCACTCCAAGTCGCTTTTGTCCATTTGCCCGTGGCCCACCACAATGCGGGCTTTGGGTACCAGCTTTTGCAGGGTCTCTGCCATTTTGTAGATGGAGGATACGCGATTGTGCAAGAAAAATACTTGGCCGTTGCGGGCTAATTCTCGCTCGATGGCGCGGGCTATCAGCTCTTCATTATAGGGGCACACGGCTGTTTGCACCGGCAGGCGGTTCAGCGGTGCTGTATCAATGGTGCTCATATCACGCGCACCCATGAGCGCTACATACAGTGTGCGCGGTATGGGCGTGGCTGATAGCGTGAGCATGTCTACCATGCGGAACATGCGCTTGAATTGTTCTTTATGGCGTACGCCGAAACGCTGCTCTTCATCGATGACGGCCAAACCCAAATCTTTGAAGTTGACGTTTTTAGAGATGAGTCTGTGGGTGCCCACCACAATGTCTACCGAGCCGGTGCGCATGCCTTCAATAATTTCCGCTGCCTTTTTGGCGGGGGTAAAGCGGCTGAGCAATTCTATGCGTATGGGGTATTCGCTCATGCGGCTGCGGAAGGTGCGGTAGTGTTGGTCTGCCAGCACGGTGGTGGGGGCCAAGATGGCTGCTTGTTTGCCGCCCGTCACGCATTTGAAGGCGGCGCGTATGGCTACCTCTGTTTTGCCGAACCCCACGTCGCCGCAGATGAGGCGGTCCATAGGGCGGGGGGATTCCATATCCGCCTTGCATTGGTTGATGGCGCGCAACTGGTCCGGTGTTTCGCGGTAGGGGAAGGAGGACTCAAATTGCCACATCCACGAGGAGTCTGCCGGGTGGGCATAGCCGTTGTTGCTTTCTCGCTCGGCCTGCACCTCCAGCAGCTGGGCGGCGTAGTCGTGTATAGCGCGCTCGGCCGCTTGGCAGGCGCGTTTCCATCGCGCGTCTCCCAACTTCGAGAGCTCGGGCCTCTTGGCCCCCAAGCCCACATATTTGGAGACAAGGTGCCCTTGGCTGAGGGGGATGCGCAGCAATACCCCGCCGGCATATTGAATGTGCAACTCTTGTTCGCCTGTTTTTTCGTCTTGTACAATGCCCTCAAAACGCCCCAGCCCGTGTGCCGCATGCACCACGTAATCGCCGGGTACAATCTCTCGCAAGGGGGCTTGGGCTCGCTCTCGGCGCAAGCGGTCTTCGCGGTCGGCGTTTCGCCGTGCGTGGGGGGAGGTGTAACGGCCGAATATCTCTGCGGCAGATAACACCGCCAACTTGGCGCCCGGCACGGTAAAGCCGAAAGGCAGGTCTCCGTCGCGGCTTTGCACGGCGGTCCAAGCTTCATCTTCGCCGCATATTTCTTCAAAGCGTTGCTTTTCGCCTTCGTGGGGAAAGAACATGACCACACGCCATTTCTCGTCTTTCCATTTTTGCAGGCTGAGGCGTGCCATGGCTCGGCGTGCCTCTTGCATCACGAAGTCGCCGGTATCAAAGGTGCCCAGCGGGGTGCCGAAGAATGCAAGCGGGTCTTTCTCGTTGAGTTTTTCCAGCTCCGGCACAACATCAATCACATCGGGCGGGGTGTCGAACACCAGCACATCGCCACTCTCCCCGCAGCCCGGCAGGCTGATAACCCAGTCGTCTTCGCTGATAAGGTCTCTCAGTAGGCGGTCGGCCGGCGGTTCATCCAGCACCAGCTCCGCTTCATTCAATTTGCGGAAGGAGAGTTGGCTGTCTACATCAAACGCGCGGATGCTTTCCAGCTCATCGCCGAAAAACTCCAAGCGCAATGGCCAAGCAGATTGCAGGGGGAAGACATCGAGTATGCCGCCACGCAAGCTCCATTGACTGCGGGCTATCACTTGCTCCACCCGTTCAAAACCGTAGGCGGTCAGCTGCGCGGTAAGTGCCTCGGGCGAGATTTCTTTGCCCACGCTCAGCGCTATGGTTGCCGCAGAGTCTGCGCTGAAAACCGGGGCTTGCTGGTTGAGAGCGGCTGCGGTTACGACTATGACCCTCGTTTTATCCGTTGCCGCAGTAATGGTGCGCAGGGCTTCCAAGCGCTCCGCTGCAAGGTCGGGGTCGCTTAATCCGTTGTTGATGTGGATTTCTCGCTCCGGTACAAAAATGCCTTCCGTATCCCACAAGGGTAATTCTGCTGCTACTCGTTCTTGGGTGGGCAGGGCATCTGCCACCGCCCAAACACGGCGGCTTTGCTTGCTTTGGGCTGCCACCAGTGCCACGATGAATGACAGTGAGGCCGCACAACTGCGGGGAAATATCAGCGGGTTCTCGCGGGTGTTACCCCCATGCAGGCGCTCCAGCTCGGACTTGAAGCTCGGGCTGCGACCAACATAGCCTGTGATGGATGGTAACATGATTTATAGATACAGATACACCGAAGAAACGGAGCTCGGCCCCGTTTCTTCGGTCGTTCTTTTACTGAAAACAGTAGGCCTGTATTACAGGCGGATGGCGGCGCTGCTCCATGTGAGGCCGGCACCAAAGGTAACCAGCAGCACGATGTCGCCCTTCTTGGCCTTACCGGCGCGTACGGCCTCGTCAAGCGCAATGGCGCAAGCTGCACCGGAAGTGTTGCCGTACTTCTGCAGGTTGATGAAGACGCGCTCTACAGGGATGCCCAAGCGCTGTGCCACGGCGTTGATGATGCGCAGGTTGGCCTGGTGCGGTACCACAAGGGCTACGTCCTCGGGCTTAATGCCCGTGCGCTCAATCAGCGACAGGGCAGAGTCCTTCATGTGGGCTACGGCGTGGCGGAACACCTCGTTGCCGCGCATGGCCAGTGTGTAAAGCTTCTCGTGGATGTTCTCTTCTGTGGTGGGAATAGCAGAGCCACCGCCCGGTACCATCAAGAGGTCAGTCAGCGTGCCATCAGAGCCGATGTCGGATGCCAGCACGGCGCTGTCGCCCTCTATGCCGGTGCCTGTGCGCAACACGGCTGCACCTGCGCCGTCGCCGAACAATACACAGGTGGAGCGGTCCTCCCAGTTCACGATGTGGCTGAGCTTCTCGGAGGCGATGATAAGAGCGGTCTTGGCCTGCCCGCAGCCAATGTACTGCACGGCGGTCTTAAGCGCAAACAAGAAACCCGAGCATGCGGCGGAAATATCGAAAGCCGCTGCGTTGACGGCGCCGATGTTGGCCTGCACATAGCATGCGGTGGAGGGCGTGAAGGTGTCAGGCGTTACCGTGCCCACGATAATCAAATCAATCTCTTCTGGGGTTACACCGGCAGATTCCATAGCGCGCAGGGCTGCTTGGGTAGCCATGTCGCTGGTCTTTTCGCCGGGGGCGGCAATGCGGCGTTCTTCAATGCCGGTGCGCTCAATAATCCACTCGTTGGAGGTGTCTACCATCTTCTCCAAGTCAGAGTTGGTCAGGCGTGTTTCGGGTACGTATGAACCGGTGCCGATAAGGGCTACCGGCAGGCGTTTGAAAGGTTTCGTGAGATCGTTCATATCCGTTGGCAATGTTTGTTGATTACGTCTCGCCCCTATTGGGAACAGCTGCATTTTAGCATATTCTTAGAGTGAACGCTAGCTTTTTTTGAGCTCCTACTGAAAAAAGTGATTTTTTTTGCCTAAAAAAGCCCTTTCCGGTGTAGGAAAGGGCTTGTAAAATCAGCGCATGTCCAGTATCGGCACCAGCAAGGGGTCATCCGGGCCTATGTACTGAGAAAGCGGGCGGAAGAGGGTGTTGTCTTCCAACTGCTCCAGAATCTGTGCCACCCAGCCGGCAGAGCGGGCAATGGCAAACAGTGTGGTGAACATACGGGTGGGAATCCCCAAGCTGTAGTATACCGAGGCAGAGTAGAAGTCCACATTGGCATTCAACCCCTTGCGGGCGCGCACCATGCGGGCAATCTTGTCGCTCATGCGTATCCACTTCGGCTCGCCGATTTTTTGAGTCAGGCGAATGGCAATACGGCGCAGCTGCGGCGCGCGGGGGTCAAGCGTCTTGTATACGCGGTGGCCCATGCCGAAAATCTTCTCTCGGTTGGCAAGTTTGTTGTTGATGTACTCTTCAACATTTTCCTCGCAGCCGATTTCTTTGAGCATTTCGATAACGGCCTCATTGGCGCCACCGTGCAACGGCCCCTTGAGGGTGCCGATGGCTGCGGTAATGCATGAGTACATGTCAGAAAGCGTAGATGCCGTTACACGTGAGGAGAAGGTGGAGGCATTCATGCCGTGGTCGGCATGCAAAATGTAGGCTACGTCAAGAATATGGGCCTCTTGCTCATCGGGCTCAGTGCCCTTAAGCAGCCACAGGAAGTGAGCGGCCTCACCCAAATCCGTGCGGATGGGTGGCAAATCCAACCCTTGGCATATGCGGTAGTAATACGCCGCCATGACCGGTATCTTCGCAATGAGAGAAAGCCCAATCTCCTTCATCTGGGTCGGGTCTTTCGTGCGGTCGTCATACATGCCCAGCATGGATACAGCCGTGCGCAGGGCACTCATCGGGCGGGCGGTCTTGGTAGCCGTGCGGAAGAAATCAAGAATGGGTTGCGGCAGTTCACGGTCGTGGCGCAGGCGTTGCTCCAGCCCTTCCAACTCGTCGCGGTTGGGCAGACGCTTATTGAGCAAAAGATAGATAATCTCTGTGAAAGAACAGAGATCCACCAAATCCTCAATCTCGTATCCGCAGTAGAGCAGGCGCCCCTCCTCTCCGCGTACATCGCTCAGTCCGGTCTCATTGGCAATCACGCCCTTGAGCCCCTTGTTAAACACGGGTTTATCTGTTGTCTGCTTGTCGTTCATTCTTGTTCTGTGTCGGGTATGTGTACCGAGCGCAGGTTTCCCCACGCTCGGTGGTTAACTTGTTACGGGGCAGATTTCCCGTACTCACTTCATCAGAAGTTGTACCAGGCATCTACCAGCTCGCCGAAAGACTTGACCTCTACGTCCTCTCGGCCCTCCAACCATGCCTTAACGGCTTGGCGCTGGGCTTCGTTCGTTTGGGTCGGGTCCTCTGCGCGGGCCGTGATGTTGCAGCCGGCATCTGTCATGTTGCCTTCGCAATTCAGCCCGTTTGCTTCAATGCAATCGTTCACGAATGCGTGCAAAAATTGCTCGCACTCGGGGGATTCGATATCGCCCTTGTAGTCAAAGGTGAACTCAAAGCAAAGCTCGCGGAACTCGCCCACACGGTATTTCTTGCGCAGTCTCTTCTTCATGGTACGTCCAGTATACGTATTTTGCCTGCCCTTGTCAAGCAATTACTTCTGCCCGCTTAAATATCCGATTCTTTTTGTGTGCTTTTTCCCTTGTGTCATACATTTTTGCCGAAAAATCATTTTTTCTATTGACTATTCAGGGCGTCTCCTGTATAATCCCCTGCACACACTTCATGGAGCGGTGGCTGAGAGGCTGAAAGCACCCGTTTGCTAAATGGACGTACTGCGTTAAACAGTACCGGGGGTTCGAATCCCCCCCGCTCCGCTTGAAAAGCCCCGCGAATGCGGGGCTTTTCATGTTGAATTTTGAATGTTGGATGTTGAATTTGTGTTGACAAGTGGGGTCAAGTCCTAACATTGTGGAATTTGATTTTTTATACTAAAATTCGCCCACATTCGATTAATACTCTTAACCGGTAGTTTTGAAAGTTGCGATAACCAAATCCGCGGCGTTGAATCAGTTTCATTTTTCTATGAAATCC
>JAZNGY010000103.1:0-3764 GCA_045576695.1 Akkermansia sp. | reverse complement strand
ACTCTTTGCTTCTGCCTTGAGTTGCTGCACTTCTTCGAGGGCTTTTCGATATGCCCCCTCCACGCTCGCAAGCTGCTCCTTCGTGTGCGTCAGGTTGTCCGACAGCTCTTCGTTGGTTGCCTGTAAGGTGGCGATTTCTGTTTCCAACGCTGCGAGTTTCTCGCTCTGCTCGGTCAGACGCGCGTTGGCTGCATCGAGTTGTTCATCGAGTGTTTCCATATTTGTGGGGGGAGTGTCAAAAATGCAAGACTACTTCTTGACTCCTCATTCATATCAAGTATAATGAACTCATGATAGAGATAATCGCAGATGCATCCAATTATGTAAGTGAGGCTATTTATGGAACGGTCGGTGCTATCATCGGCACATTCGGTGGAGCTTGGCTTGTATACAGATTTGGTCAACATCGAGTTCATTCCGTTCGCGATTTAGCAGTATCGGCCATAAACGAAATAAAGAGTTTTGCAAAAGAAGAAAATACATATCAAGATGCTGAAAAATCTTTTAACTCAAAATTTAATGAAGCACAAAAAAGAGCAATATTATCAGCTATCTATAAGGTTGGCATCCCTATATTGATACCCGAAGATGGAGTTATTGACTTTTCGTCTGTATTATTCAAAGAAATAAAAATAGATGCTTCTTTCTTAGATGATGTGATAAGAAACATTAAATTGGGGCATTGTGATAAATACTTTTATGAAGATATTCATTTATCTCTCTCATCTGATTTCAAAATCCATGCAATACGAAGAATAGGTATTAGATTTGTTGATGAGGTTTTGAGTCAGAGCCGAGAAGATAACGGTGTAATTCAATATCCAGATCGATGGTTTTTAAAGTTTACCTTGGGTGAACGACAAACAATAGCAGTTCTTATGGAACATCTCGTTGATAAATTCTATTTCGAACATGGTCTTCCAAAGGAAGAACAAATGAAAAAAATCAAGAATGAAATCAATACTGGCATTTGGGACACTCTATTGCAATGGAATCATATAGCTCATACAAATATGAAGCTACAAAATGAAAACATGCAATTGCAAAAAGAAAACATACAATTACAAAAAGAGAATCTTCAATTACAAAATCAAACAGCTCGTGAAATGCTTCAAAGAATGTGTCAAGGAAGCAATGTTAATTCTGCACCTATCATTCAATCAGAGGAATCAAAAAAAGATTAAAAATTATACATTAAAGGAATGTCTTTTTGAAATCTTCTTTTGAACGTTTTCTAAAGAATAGGTAATTGCATCAATAATCTTTTTTTCTCGGGCGTCCAAGCCGTAAAACGTCTGCCCCTCCATGTCGGCATCACTAATGGAGCGGCGGCGGGTTACGGCGTGTTTGAAGCTCGCCCAAGTGGCATTGACCTGCTGTGTGAGGCGGTTGCGTTGTTCTTCAGTCAGGCTAGTGCCATCCATCCCGGTACTCTTGTACTTGCCAGCGGAGAATACTTCCATCTTCAAGCCGCAGCGGTCATAGAGAGCGGAGCTGTCTACCACCGGCAGAATGACACCGATTGAGCCCACCGTGGCAGAGGGTGCAGCGTAGATAACATCCGCTTGGCTGGCGACCCAGTAAGCTGCGGAACAACATTGCCCGGCGGTAAAGGCGTATACGTGCTTGTCCTTGGCTATGGTTCGCACCACCTGAGCTAGCTCGGGCGTTCCGTTGACTGTACCACCGGGCGAGTCGATATCAAGCAGGATGGTATGCACCGCCGGATCTGCTGCGGCTTGCAGCAAGGCATCGGCGGTTTCCTCCATGCTGCACAGGCGTACACCGCAGATGGCAGAAATTGCTTTCTGACGGGGCGATACCTGACGCAGCATCGTTCCATGAATGCGAACGGTGGCCAGTCCGTCCTGTAGTTCGTAAGAGGACTTCTTTTCGTCAACAGCGTTACCCTGCGCCGGAGCTTGAAAGTTCACGGTGCAGAGTTCGCGGTAGGATTCCAGCGTTATCAGCCAGGGCTGCATGGGGGCGGTAATCATGGTGTGGTCTGGGTAAAGGATTGATACAGGTCTTGCGGGCTGACTCCGTACTTGGCGGCTATCTCTTTCACGAGTGCCATCTCGCGGGCGCGGGTTTCCAGTTCATGGTGGATGTCGCAGCCGAGTTCGGCAAAATGGTCGGTTAAGGTTTTCAGCCCCGCCTTTACGTCCTCGCGATTCTGCTGGGCTTCACGCCCGGCATCCACCGTGACTCGGCGGGGCGTGACGAAGTCGACCTCAGTCCAGTCTTCTGCGGGTGGCAGTTTGCCCGCCGTGATGGCATGCCCGATGACGAAATGCCAGATCGGGCGAAGCATACGGTCTATAAGCACGGATTGTCTGCGACTGAATCTGCGGTCAGCTTTCGCCACGGTAAGTCTTACTCCGGCACCACCGATTTTGGACGAATCGCTGGCGAACTCATACGGCAACAGCCCCAGCGCACTATCTCGGTGCAAGAAGTCGAGGAATCCTTGGAACGTAGGACTCGGGCGGTTGCTCTGGAAGCTCTCGATAGCTTCGTCCGGCTGAATCTTCACCAGCTTGCCACCAAGGATGGTCTGCAAGAATCCGGGGTCGCTTCCCTGGGGCTGAACAGGGGCATTGAGTTGGAAATCCCGGTCGTCAACATCAGCCCGGCTGGTTTTGAGAACTCGCGATATGTCTGCGTTGTCCTTGACGGCATGCTTTTCGAGCGCCAGTAACTCGGCAACATCCAGCATGTGGTTGATACTATGCTGAATGGTTGGATACCCACGCATCTGGGAGATAGACATGGGAGTGAAGAGGTGCAGCACATCCCGAGCGGCGAGGTCACGGTAGTTGCCATTATCAAGCAAAAGACGGTAGGAAAGTGGCTTACCAAGGTCGTTCACGCGGATGCCATCAATGATGGTGCTTTCGGTGGTGTCTTCCTCGGTACTGCCGATACGGTGCGTCTCGATGAGCTGAATCTTCGGTACGCCGTCCTCCTCAGTTTTCAGGATGAATATCTCGCCATCTACTTCCAGAGCCATACAGGCAAGGTATTGACAGGTAACAAGATTGAATCGTCCGGTAATTTCGGCATGTCTCGCCCAGCGGTTGAAGTAGTCGAGAGCTTGTTTGTTCCATGCTGCATCCTTGCTTGCTGGCTGAGGCATGATTCCATCACCGATAGAGTACATGGCCATGCTGCCCACAATCTCCTGCAAGAAGCCGGAGTTTTTCACCAGATAGCGGCTCCGGCGTACCAACTCCGAGCGGACTCCGGGAGTCAGGTCGAGTGAGGTGTCGCGCGGGCCACTTCCGGGGACTTCTGCACGCCGGGGTGAACGGTTGGCGGATTCAAAGACAGAATGCGAACCGAAAAAGATGCGGGCAGCGAGGCGTTGCAGAAAGTTCATACGAGCAAAATCGGGTTAATGGGGTAAACGCCATGCAACATGGCTTAGGGAAGCAGGATGGTCAGATGCGCCGGAAGCCTGGGCCTGTTTCTCAAAATAGCGGAGCGCATAGGCACATTCATCCAGCACATCTGCCACGGGCATGGCGAACTGTTTACTCACAGACGTGCTGCCATCGTTCCAGCTCATGAGGGTTTTACCCTCCAGAAGCATCTTCTTGGAGGTCGTCTGTATCTGCTTCACTTCCTCCTCGGTGAAGCCGCGAGTAAACAGTCCTTTAGCACTCATACCTCAAAAGCGTTGCGGGCAGCGGAGCTGCTGCTGTACTTTTCGAGCTGGTAGTGCGGTTCATCCACAAAGGATTTCCACGTACCACCCCAGG
>JAZNGY010000102.1:0-7373 GCA_045576695.1 Akkermansia sp. | reverse complement strand
TTTTTGCGTTAGTAAGCTCAGATAAAAACCGTATTATTATTAAACAACAACGCATGATAAAAAATGAATAAACAATACTTATGGGGGATGCTACCCTGCTGTCGGCCTCAGCAGCTGCGCTGCTTCGGGCTCCGAGATTCTTTTCTACCACTACCACGGGTTCCGCTGCTGACGCAGCTACACCACGTGGCTACTGATCCGTCGCCCCGCTATCACGGGGCTCTTGAATTCGGCTCGCCTACGGCTCGCGTCTTCGGCGAGGCATGCGCCATCTGCCCGTTAAATTACAATTTATCGGGCTGCCACATCTATAAACTGTAAACGCGTGGGCATCATTAGAAACATGAACACTAAATCGGAGTTTGTCGAGCAGATGGCTCGCGTTAGCGAGCGGAATTTTTGAGCCCCGGCGAGGGGCGGCATACAATAGCCCGGCGGTGGCGCCCCGTTAGGGGCAGAACCCCGGGAAAAGATAAAAACAAAATTGGAACCCCGGCGAGGGGTGACATAATGCGTGGCATTAATATTCACGCTGATTTGGTAATGATACAATGCACGAAAAATAAAATCCTTACGCCATTAAGCCACCCTTTATGCCACCCCGCCATTCGGCGGGGTTCAAATAACGTTTATTCCGGACCCAGGGTTCCGCCGCTAACGCGGCTGTACCCTGGGCTATCATATACCGCCTCGCCATACGGCGAGGCTCAAAAATTCGGTTCGCTTCGCTCACATCAAACAGCCCGATAAATTAAAATTTACAGAGCCCCGAATTTACAGAAACGGGTCACTGGAAATAAGCACCGGCAAATCGGAAACAGCCCCCCGCGCGCCCCTTAGCTGCCCAAGAAGCATTCTTTCTTCAGAATGCTTTTGGGACAGCTATGAATAGGGGGGGAGATTGACGCGTTGAGAATCAGTATTGCAGCTCACCGCTGAGCACGCGCTGCTCAAACTCTGCAATGTCTACCACCTCGCCGGTGCGGCGGGCATGCTCTACGGCAAAGGCGATGACGTGAGAGTGGGCGCTGGCCTGAATGGGGGTGGTCATGAGGGAGACATCGTCCACCACGCGCATATCGTTATACAGATTGCTTACCAAGCCCCAGTCGCCACCGCCGTGGCCGGCATAGCCACCGGCTACCTCTTCTACATCTACCTTGCGCATGTTGCCGGAGAAATGCTCTGTAATGGTAATTTCGCCGGGGCCGTTTTCTTTGTAGAAAGCGCCGGCGCGCAATTTGGCTTTGGTGCCGTAGATTTCAATATGGCGGCCCTGCTCAAAGGCGGTCATGGTGAAGGTGCCGGTAATGCCGCCCATGTAGCGCAAGATGGCCACCAGGTGGTCCGGCTGGTCGTTGTCCTCGCATTGGAAGGCATCTCGCCCCCAGGGGGAGGTCTTGAGCCACTCGGTAATATCCTCGGGGGTGGCATCATCCACGCCGTCCATCACCATTTTGAGCCAGCGGCGGCAAGATTCATCCGTAATGTACTTGCGGGCATCCCAGGGGTCTTCGCCGATGGGGCCGGTCCAGTCGGTGCAGCGTACGGGGCGGGGTTCTTTGAGGGTTTCTTTGCGGAAGAAGGAGAGCTCGCCGAAGGAGGAAACCTGTTGGCAGGGGCGGTCGAGCAGCCAGTAGAGGATATCCATATCATGGCAGCATTTGGCCACAATCATGGGGGTAGATTTAGCGCTGTTGCCCCAGTGCCCGCGCACAAAGGAGTGGCCGAAGTGCCAGGCGCCCACGCCCTCGTTGGCGTTGAAGGTCATGATTTCACCCAGCTCGCCACTGCGTATGATATTGCGTATGGCATTGTAAAACGGCGTGTAGCGCAGCACATGGCAAATGGCCACGCGGCGGCCGAGTTTGTCTGCCAAGTTGCGCAGCTCTAAGGCCTCTCGCAGGGTTTTGGCAATGGGTTTCTCGAGCAGCAGGTCGTAGCCCAGCTCCAGGGCGCGCTTGGCGGGCTCGAAGTGGTAGTCATCTTGCGTGCCGATGATGGCCACATCTGCCATTTTGGGTTGGGACAACAAGGCATCCGCATTTTCAAAAAGGCGCACGGCGGCGCGCTCTTCTTCCGGCGCAAAGTCGCGCACCTGCTCGGCGCGCACGGTGACGGGGTCCGCCGCGGCCACAATGCGGAACTGCTCCGGGTGCTCCATGGCCAACTTCATGTAGGTGCGGGTGCGAGAGCCACACCCGATGCCGACGAGTGATATTCTGTTACTGTTCATACGTAATAAATGATGAAAGGTTTAACATCAGCGTGCAAGCACCGCCGGGGTGCCGGCCTGCCCGCAGGCAGAAATGGGGCGCACTGCCATGCGAGATGCCCCCTTGAAGAACGAGGCGGGCAAGGTTATTTTGCTTTGGCCACCGGGCAGCACGCATACCGTGTACCAGCCGCGGGATGTACCGGCCTGAATCACCCACTTGCGTGCCAATTTGTCCGGTGCTTGCCAAGAGATGACCACCTTGCCCCCGCCCTCGGCAGCAGTGGCGGCGGGGCGGCCGGGTATGCGGTCTTTGCACCAAGGCATGGCGGGCGGAATCGCATAGCCGGTGTAGCGCTTGGCGAGTTCTTTTTGCACGCCGCCACGGTTGGTGCCGATGGAGCGCCAGCTCCAGAAGATTTGGCCGCAGCTTTGGCGGGCCAGCTTGCGAGAGGCATCAATCTGGGCGCCGATTTCGGAGGCGGGGCGGCCGGGATCTTCGGTGCTGTTGATACGCACACTGGCAATGCCCGGCCACACAGGGCGGCGGGTGTTGATATTGGCCCACCATTGCATGAGGGCAGTGAAGCTTTGCGGGCCCTCAATACGCCAGTAGAGCTGCGGTGCCAAGTAATCTACCCAGCCTTTTTTCAGCCATTTGCGGGCATCGCAGGCAAGATGCTCGTAGGCGTTCACCCCGGCCTCTACCCCCGAGGGGTAGCCCGGCTGCCAGATACCGAAGGGGCTGATACCCACACGCACCCAAGGCTTAACGGCTTTTACATTTTTGTAGAGGTTGGACACGAATGTATCAATGGCAGCGCGGCGTTGTGCAGGGGTTTTACCATCGCTGATATTATTGTGCGGGGGGTAGGGGTAAAAGTAGTCATCCAAATGCACGCCGTCAATATCATAGCGCCGCACCACATCCATAATCACCTTAAGCACATGTTTTTGAGCATCTGTGTTAGAGGGGTTGATGATTTGCGTGGTACCCGCCTTTTTAAGCCACTTGGGGTAGCGCAGGGATACGTGGTTTTTGCCTACGCTTTTGCCGCTGATGGTGGCGCGAAACGGGTTGAACCAGGCGTGTACCTCAAGCCCGCGTTTGTGGGCCTCTGCAATGGTAAAGGCCAGCGGGTCATACCCGGGGTTCACCCCTGCCCCGCTCAACCAGCAGCTCCAGGGCTCGAGGGAGGACTTGTAGATAGCATCTGCATTGGGGCGTACCTGTAAAACAATGGCATTAATCTTGAGCTTAACGGCTGTGTTCAAGATATTGAGCATCTCTTTTTTCTGCTGCGCGGCAGACAGCCCCGCCTTTGACGGCCAGTCCAGATTGAATACGGTTGTTACCCACACCGCGCGAAACTCCCTCGCCGGCTCGGGCGCATTCTCATTCACCTGTTGCCAAGCTTGCGCCACCATGGTGGTTAACAGCATCAATAACAAGAGCACTCTCTTCATACACCGCAGCATAGCAGCCTTGCCCCTTCATAGCAAGTACCAATCACGGCATTATTTCATTAGGCCCGTTTCTCATTCGCCCGGCACGGTTTTGAGCGGAACAATGATGAAGCCTATGCCGTGCATATCGTTGGTCTCGCTGACGTGGGTAGACTCGTAGATAATGCCCACGTGCTCCGCATCTACCATGGCAATGCAAGAGTAGTCCCGGCACTCGCGAGAGTCGTACACGTAGCCGGGAAAGGATAATGCCTTATGGAAGAGCTTGTAAATTCAATAACTTTGTAAATTGTAAATGGTAAATTGTCAATCTGAAGAAAATGTCATAATCCTAATGCGTTTGCCCTGTTCAGACCACTTACAACATTGACATTCTGCAACAAGTTGCTATACTTTACACACCATGAAGCTGCGTTTTTTACCCTTGTTGTTTCTTTGCTCACCCCTCACAGCCTTCTCGGCAAGTGAAGAGGCCAATGTTACCATGCGGCAACAGATTGATATTCTACGCAGTATCAACAATAAAGAGCAAGCGGATGCAGCGGTGGCGCTTCTGGCGGGATTTGAACTGCCCGACGATGCCGATGAGGCCCTGTATGACGAATACAACGCCGCCTGCGAGGCCCTGCCCTACCACTATTACGGCTCTGCCGCACTTGCCGGCGCTATGCAGGAGAATGAGGAAGACATACCCGCCAAAGTGCAGCTGCCCGTGCCTGCAACACCGCGCATCATGGCAGAGCTGGAGGCCCGCGCCCGCTACAGCTTTTCTCTGCTGCCGGCTTGCATACGCAAGGGGGTGACCGGCGGCCCCGGTTTTACGCAAGAAACGGCCTGGGTATGCACGGCCCCGCGCCCGCAAGACGGCCGTGATTGCCGCAGCCAAGAACTGTTTTTTGTACCGGAATCCATTTTGGGTGGGCACGATGCCACCCTTGTGCACCAAGAAGAAAAGAAGATAGACGGCAGGCTCTACATCATCAGCACCGTGGCGCTGTTTCACCGTGGTCAAAAGCATGAAGTCACCATATGGGAAGACGTAACGGCTGCCCCCGCCTACAATGATGAGGAGTTTGCCACATACTGTGCAGACACATACAGCGCAAACGAAAAAGATATTGAGGTTGCGTTTGCACAGCGCCAACAACAACGCACCGCTATTTTGCGCAGCGTACAAAACAAAGAAGATGCCGATGCTGCGGCAGATACCCTTGCAGACCTGTGCAGCGATGCGCACATTCACGACCTGCCCGAGCCAACGCTCGAGGCATGCGCGCCCTACACCAACGAGTATATGGCAGAGGAAGACCGCTTGGAGGCAGCGCGCTACTACGGCTCTACCCTGCTGGCGCAGTTCCTCAACGACCCCTTGGGGGTATACGAGCCGCAAGAACTTACCCCCGCAGCCGCAGCCGAGATTGAACACATCATCCGCGTGGCGCTCCAAGCCTCCCCTTGCGTGGCACACCGCAGCTTCAGCGGCGGCCCCGGCTTTACAAAAGAAACAGCTTGGGTGATACCGGCAGAAGCCGTGAGGGGGTTCGACGACAACATCTGGGAACACGACCTCACCCAAAACATCTTTGTGCCTGATAGCCGATTCGAGTTTGTGTTGGATAATACAGATAGATTCGGCTTTCTCAACGGGCGTTTGTACAGAGCGGAAAAGGTGCGCGTATTGCTGCATGGCAAGCTGTACCACTACGAAATGTGGCTCGATTTTACGGATGGGCACGTGGTACCTACCACGCAAGAGTTTGAAGCAGAGCTGCAGCAATGCATTGCCAACCGTGAAAAGAAGCTGCATGTTTTAGAATCCGTACACGATAAAGCCTCGGCAGATGCCGCAGCAGAGGTTTTGAGGGAATGGGAGGACGTACCGTACCCACCGCTCATGCCGTACGGCACTTCTGACCAAACCTCAAATGCCCTGTTTGCCGTGGATGTGGCCTTTACCAAGAGCGAAATTTGTGACAACGACTGTTACGGCTCAAGCGCGCTGAAGATTCTGCTTTATACCACCAAGGGCAAAGCATCTGAGCAGAACATGGAGCTGACCCCGCATGAGGAAGAGGCATACCGGCAATGGCGTTTCCAAACCACACAGAAAAAAACCATGCGCTATGTGCAGGTGTTGCAAGAAGAGCTGCCGAGGGTACACGACCGAGCCTCGGCCCTTGCACTGGCAAAAAAACTCTACCGCCTTGGTGGGGCGAATATATACTCGCACATCGATTTGTTGAAGCCCACCCCATACAACGCCCCCATTGATACCCTGCCCATTCGCCGCCAGCTGCAACGCATCAAAAATGCCGGTTATTACGGCGCTATTGACCTGGCCAACATCCTCAAAGAACGCTCCGGCCCCAGTGGCCCGGGCTATGTGGAGCAGATGAATGATGAAGACTTAAATAATGTAAACAAATGAAATCACTCTTACTGTACACCCTGTGTTTTTTCAGCACGCTGTTATGTTTATCCTCTTACGATAAACAGCCACCGGCACTATCTCAGATTAATTTAGATGAATGCTTTTGCATTCAATATAAAGTGGTAACCGACAACGAGCAACTCTGCACAAAGGCCATATCCGAATGCGTATCGGCACTGCAAAAACGCTTGCAAGATGCAGAAATACGCCCCTACCACATACAATGTGAGAATGATACCATTCTGCTCTATTTACCGCAAGATGCCATACCCTGCCCCGAGGATGAGGAAAAACGCCAATCCATCTTATCTACACTTGCTCAAAAAGGAGAACTTCAACTCCTCAAGGTAATCCCCAATCCTTACCAATACTACGCTTCCCCTTGTTTCAGCGAAAGGGTAGACCAATACTCAGCTGCGATGCAACGCTGCGAAACCGGCACCATTCCGCAACAGGAACTTCAACAGCTACGCACCCTACCACCGGAATTAAATATACCCAACAGCGAGCATTATCAAATTCTACCACAACTTAATGCCCCTCAATACAATGAAGAGAAATATAGCTTCATCATCACGGAAACACCGTCATTTGCAAAACAACAAGGCTTTCTTATTGACAACAGCGACATTGAGGAAATCGAATTGGTTACACACGTGGAGCGAATGGCAAATATAGTTAATCACCAAGGCGAAATCGTAGCAAGCTATTATATAGGTGATTACAGACACAGCCTTCCCCCCGATACGAAAGATTATACTATCCGGTATACTCAAAATGAAAGCAGCAGAATTCATGTCACGCTCACCCCGCTCGGCGCAAATAAGATGCAAACGCTGACCTCCGGCATGAAATTGGGGCAGGAGCAGCTGGCGGTTGTTTTCAATGGTAGAATATTATGCGCTCCGATTGTGCAGACGGTTTTGCATGGAGAGCTTCAAATAACAGGCGAAAAATATTCGCAAGTTGAACGCATCATCATGGCTTGCATTAAACACGAGATGCCGCATACTGTCATCTTTACCGGGTATACCAAACCAAAAGCAGCTCAAAAAAATGAAAAAAATACGCGTTGGCATAATTAGAGAAAATTGAAATATTCATCCCGTAAATTTTAATTTAACGGGCAGATGGCGCGCCGAATTCCAGAGCCCCGGTGAGGGGCGATAAGAAGCTTAGCCGGTGGTGCAGGGAGCCCGCGACAGCGGGCGAGCGTAACCACCGGTAGTGATACAAGTTGAATGGAACCCCGTTGAAAAC
>JAZNGY010000101.1:0-6784 GCA_045576695.1 Akkermansia sp. | reverse complement strand
CCATAAGTATTGTTTATTCATTTTTTATCATGCGTTGTTGTTTAATAATAATACGGTTTTATCTGAGCTTACTGACGCAAAAACAGGAGCGGGGCGTGCTGTCGGCCTCGACGCCTTCGCTACGCTTAGGCTTCTCGGGCTCCGATTTTATTTTCAGCTTACCCCGGGTTCCGCCGCTGACGCGGCTGTACCCGGGGCTAGTGGTCCGCCGCCCCGCTGTCACGGGGCTTAGGAATTCGGCTCACTGCGTTCCCGTCTTCGCGCCTATTGGCGCTTCGCCGAGGCAGGCGCATATAACACCCCGATAAACTCCAATTTATCGGGCAGATGGCGCTTGCCTCGGCGAAGACGGGAGCCGTAGGCGAGCGGAATCTTGGAGCCTCGCCGAATGGCGGGGTGGCATAAAGGGTGGCTTAATGGCGTAAGGTTTTTATTTTTCGCGCATTGTATCATTACAAAATCAGCGTGAATATTAACACCACGCATTATGTCACCCCTCGCCGGGGTTCCAATTTTGTTTTTATCTTTTCCCGGGGTTCTGCCCCGACGGGGCGCCACCGCTGGGCTATTGTATGCCGCCCCTTGCCGGGGCTCAAAATTCCGCTCGCTAACGCGAGCCATCTGCTCAACAAACTCCAATTTTCAACCGAAAAGCTGAACAGGCGCAGCGCAAAATGCGTGCTGCGCCCCCAGGTTAAAACAGCCTGTGGTTGTGATATAAATGGCATGTACTATCTTTCCGCCGATTTCCCTTGACAAAGGGTAACATTACGGTGTAATTTATGTACACACAAACACACAAAGCTACTATGAGCGACGAAAAAACACTAATTCTTTTCAAGCCGGATTGCGTGCGCAAAAATCTCTCGGGTGTCATCTTGCAGCGTTTGCTGGCAGAGGGTTTCCACCTGCGTGGCATGAAGATGATGCAGCTGGATGACGCCATTCTGCGCGAGCACTACGGCCATATCATTGATTTGGTGATCGACGGCGAGCCCCTGTTCCCCAAATTGTCCGCATTCATGCAGACCAGCCCGGTAGTGGCACTGGTGCTCAGCGGTCCCGGCGTGGTTACCCGTGTGCGCACCATCCTTGGGCCCACCAACTCCATGAAGGCTGATAAGGGCACCATCCGCGGCGATTTCGGTACCAACAGCATGCTCAATATCTGCCATGCCTCCGATTCCCCCGAGAGCGCTGAGGTAGAGGTAAAGCGTTTCTTCAAGCCCGAAGAGCTTTTTGATAACGTTTTCTGATTTTTTGTTGATTACTGATACGATTTGCCCTTGTGTTGCCTTGGCAATACAAGGGCTTTTTATAGTTTAACTTCGTAAATTGACAAATAGGCGTTTGTGCGGCTGTTGTACAAACAAAAAAGCCGCACTGCGTATGGCAATGCGGCTTTTTTTGATGAAGAGCTTGTGAGTATTAGCCCTGCTGGTCAACCTGAACCAGACGAAGGGGCGTGCGGGAAATGAGCTCGCCGTCAAGGGTAACGTCAACGGAGTAGTTACCGGACTTCTCGAACTTGAGGCCTTGGAAGTTCATGATGAGGTTGCGGGTGAAGAAAGAAACACCCTCGGGAAGAGCTACCTTGAGGTCACCAACGATGGGCATGCGCTCGGGGTCGAGGGCAACACCGTCCTCGTCAACAATAGAGATACCGAGCTTGTGGTCACCTTGGTCCTCGGGCATCATGCAAAGGCGAAGAGCCAAAGCGCAGGAGGGGTGAATAACGGGGAATTGACGGGCGAAGAGAGTATCAAAGGCGCCCTGAACGCAGAGCTTGCCCTGATAGTCGGCAGCGTAGTCGCAGAGTACTGCTACTTGAATATCCATAATTTGTTTTTGTAATTAGATTGTTGAAATTGCTATCCCGAATCGGATGTCGGAAACAGGAGAATTAACGTTCTGATTTATACCATATCGTAACGGGATTGCAAGCTAAAAGTCATGAGATTTTGTCATGCTGTCAAAACAAAAATTGCCCCATTCCGCAAAGTGAGTCGGAATGGGGCTGTGCGTTGCGGTTTTATTTATTATCACCGGCGCTGATGAATCGTGCGAAGATTTTGTAAGTAGCCGGCATGACGAGCAGGTTGAGGATGGTGGCTGAAACCAGACCGCCGAATTGCACGATGGCAAGGGGGGCAAGTAGCTCGCCGCCGGGTTGGTCCTTGGCGAAGATGAGGGGTAAGAGCCCGAGGATTGTGGTGAGCGAGGTCATCATGATGGGGATAACTCGCTCTGTTGAGCCGGCCCGTATGGCGGCTTCAACCGTCATGCCACTGAGCTCGAGCGCACGGTAGCGATTCAGCAAGATGAGCCCGGAGCGAATGGCAAAGCCGATGACCGTCACAAACCCCACAATGGAACTCACCGAGAGGATGGGGTGTACATAGCCTTGCCCGCTGAATACGGAGCTTACCGTCTCCGGCGAGGCTAAGAATACCGCCACAATACCACCCACCAAGCAAAGCGGTATATTGATGAGCGTAACCAGCGCACGGCGCACGCTGCCCAGCGAGCTGGACAACAGCAATACGATGAGCACACATACAATACCACCCAAGATATAAAGGCGGCGGCCGGCAGATTCTCGGCTCTTGATGGTGCCTGCGTATTCCACGGTGCAGCCCATGGCATTCATGGCGGGGTCAAGTTTTTCTCGGCATGCTTTTGCCAAATCGCCCAAGTTTGAATCCGGGGCGGGGTTGCAAGATATCATGGCCTTGCGGCGGGAGTTGTCGCGCAGGATGAGGTTGGTAGCCTCGGTGCGGTATATTTCGGCTACCTCGTGCAGGGGCACTTTCATGCCACCCGGGGCTACAAGTTGCAGGTTGCGCACGTCATCCACACTGCGGCGTAGTTCTTCATCCAACCGCATCACCACATTCCAGTGGTCCAGATTGCGTATGATTTCGCCCACAGGCATGCCGTTAAATGCGGCAGATACTTGTTCTGCGGCCTCAGCCATGGTTAGCCCGTATGCAGCCAGTTTTTCGCGGTTGTAGTCAATTTGAACGGTGTCTACCATTACCTCTCGGTTGGCTCGCGCATCTGCCACCTCGGGCATTTCTGCTAAAATTGCAGCAGCTTTTTGTGCTGCCGCGCGAATTTGGGGTAAATCATCGCCGTAGATATTGATGGCGATTTCAGAGTTGGAGTTTGACAGCGCAGAGCTGATACGGTGTGCAATGGGGAACCCCACCATACCGCTTACCCCCGGTATGCCTTGCATAGCTTCTTTGAACTTTGCACGCATCTCACGCTGGTCTTTGGAGAGGTCTACACGCACCACCAGCTCACTGGCGCTTACGGGTTCAGCGTGTTCATCATTCTCTGCGCGGCCCGTGCGTTGTGTTACGGTTTTAACGCCGTCAATTTTTTGGATTTCGTGCATTACTTGGCGAGAGATGCGCTCCGTTTCCTCGAGCGAGGTGCCCGGCACGGCATTGACGAAGAGGGTGTAGCAGTCTTCATTAAACGGGGGTAAGAAACTGGTGCCGTATGTGCTGCCCAACCAAATAGCACCACCGGTAATGGCCATAAGAGCGCCAAACACCGTTTTAGGCCAAGCCAAGCAGAAGTTGAGCATGGGGGTGTATACGCGCTTGATGAAGCGAGCGGTGCTCGAGTCGCCATCCTTGGCCTGTTTTTTGCCGGGTTTGAACCAGATAATGCACAAGGTGGGAATGAGGGTAAGAGACACCAATAGAGATGCGGCCAAAGCCAGCATGTAGGAGATGCCCAAGGGCCGGTAGAATTGGCCTTCTATGCCGCTGAGGAAGAGCAGGGGTGCAAACACCAGCAGAATAATGATAGAGGAGTAGCTGATGGAGCTGACAATCTCTTTCTTCGCATCCATCAGAACTCGGTAACGGCTCTTCTGCTTTTCTTTGGGTTTTGCGGCATTGCGGCTCAGGGCACGCCAGGCAATTTCTACAAAGATGATGGCGTTGTCTACCACATCGCCCACGGCAACAGCCAAGCCACCCAAGGTCATAATGTTGATGCCCAAGCCCAAAACGGGGAACAAGGCCATACCCAACAGTACCGAAAGCGGCATGCTGATGAGGGTGATGATGGCGGTGCGGAAGTTGAGCAGCGTGAGCAGAATGACCAGTACTACCACAATGGCGGCTATGATGAGGGTTTGCTTGCCGTTCTCCAGCGACAGTTCAATGAAGTCTGACTGGCGGTAGCCGTCTGCATACAGCTTCATGTTTTTCGGCAAGCGGCTTTTCTCAAACTCTTTTACGGCGGCATCTACTGCATAGGTAAGCTCAAGTGTATCGGCACCCGGTACTTTTTGTACGGAGAGTACAACGGCTTCTCCTCCCTCCGGGCCGCCTGCTATCCCGTAGCCGGCGTTGCCGCGGCGGGGGGCTCCGTCAATTTTTACATCTGCTACGTGCTCCACTCGCACCGCACCCTTGGAGGGGTGGTTTGTGATCATGGCGCGTTTGATGTTCTCCGGGGTAAGTGCGCGGGTATTTTGCTGCACGGGCAGCTCAACGCCTGCGGCATCTTCCAAGTACCCGGCGGATATACTGCTTTGTGCGGATTCTACCGAGCTTTTGAGGTCATCGAAACTCACGCCCGCCTGGCGCATTTTTTCGGGGTCGTAGCCAATTTGGTACTCGGGCAGGCGGCCACCCAGAACCGTGACTTGCCCCACGCCGGGAATCGCCAGCAAGCGGTTGCGCAGCTCAAACTCAGCCACGCGCCGCACATCCAGCGGGTTCGCGGTTTCATCACCCTGTATGGCAATGACCATAATTTCACCCGTTACGGAGACAATGGGTGCCATCTCCGTTTCTACTTGCTCGGGGAGGGTGTCTCTCACGGTGGCTAAACGCTCCGACACGATTTGGCGAGCCAAGTAAATATCCGTACCCCAGTCAAAATCTACCCATACAAAGGATAGACCGCCACCGGAAGATGAGCTTACATTGCGCACCCCGGGGGTACCTTGCATGGCAGATTCCAGCGGTATGGACACATACTGCTCTACTTCTTCGGCGGAGAGGCCGCCGGCTTCTGTTTGAATGGTAACGCGGGGCTGCTTGAGCTCCGGGAATACGTCTACCGGCAAGTTCGCCACCACAATGGCGCTCACGGCTGCTAAAATCAGCGAGATGAGCACCACCGTGATGCGGTTTTTCAGACAGAATGATATCAGTGCATTCATGGCGGGTCAATAATCAGTGCTCGTCACCTTCGTGGAATACGCCATCTGCATGGAAGTGGCCGGCCTTTTTCTGTTGGCCATCACCGGGTATGAGGTATTTGAGCTCGTAGCCACCCTTGACCACAATGCTTTGCCCCGGGGTGAGCCCGGCTACCGGGGTCATGCCGCGGCGGCTTGTGCCTGCCTGTACCTTAACCATGGCAAATTTGCCTTCTCCTACCTCCACGAACACCACATCGTCTACGCCTACTTTGACAATGGCAGAGTCGGGGATGGAAATCATGCCGTTGGTTTGGCCGTCAACATAAAGATCCAACCGGCAAAGTTGCCCGGGTTGAGCGCCTGCCGGTATGGTGTCGGGTTTAAAATAAAGCTCGCGGGTGCGGGTGGTGGCATCTACCTCTTCCGCCAATCGCCAAGAGCCCTTGACAGCTTGCTGCACTCTGTCGGTGGGAATCGTGGCGCGGGCATCTGTGAAGTGTGGCACGTCAGAGCCGTATATGCCGGTAACAATTTCCATTTCTTGCACATTGCTCATGGTGAGTACGGGGGCGCCTTGTTCTCCCCAGCTGCCTTGGGTTACACCCACATTTCGCACGGTGCCGTCAGCATCGGCGCGCACCTCCAGTGCGGTGAGCCCATTTTGCTGAATGGTGGTGCCACCAATAGTCAACATGTTGAGGCGGGTTTGCGCGGCAAGAAGCTCTTGTTGCAGTTTGGCAAGCTCTGCTTTTTTGTTGGCCAGTTCTACCTCCAAATCTTTGTTGCGCGTTTTAATTTTTTCCAGTTCTTTGTTGCGGTCGTTCAGAATGCTGATTTCTGTTTCGCAACGGGTGATAGAGGCACTGATGCCGGTTTTTTCTGCCTCAAGCGCAATAATGTCGGGGCTGTGCAGGGTGTAGAGTAAATCGCCTTTTTTTACTTGTTGGGCTGATTTGACGTGTAGCGTGATGCGCCCGCCACAAGGTTGTGCATATGTCTGCATGGCATGGCCGGGGGTGCTGAGGTAGCCGTAGAGTGAATGCACCAACACCGCAGTTGCTGCCGGTACTTTCTCTATTTTCATGTTTACCAAATCGCGGACGCGTGCGTCTGCCTCAACAATGACGGCGTGCCCACCACCGCAGCTTTCTCCGTGTGCGTGGGTATGCGCGTGGTCGTGAGAGCAGCCGGGGCCGTGCACATGCGCCGTTTCTGCGGGGGCGGCATCAGCGTGTGCGTGGTCGTGAGAGCAGCCGGGGCCGTGCACATGCGCCGTTTCTGCGGGGGCGGCATCAGCGTGCGCGTGGTCGTGAGAGCAGCCGGGGCCGTGCACATGCGCCGTTTCTGCGGGGGCGGCATCAGCGTGTGCGTGGTCGTGAGAGCAAGTCGGAGGCCAAGCGGTCTTAGGAAGACAATGTCATAAATCAACTCCTTGGCTCACAGAACGACATGGCTACGATCCGACTTCATCCTCGAATTAGCGGAATCCCGCCACGTTGCCTACGAAAGACGATTGGCCTACTTAGACTGTTTGGCAGAGCTGTTGGTAACTCGCAGCAAAATTCAATACCTGAACCCCACTTTTAACAGACAATGAAACTTTCTTAT
>JAZNGY010000100.1:0-31788 GCA_045576695.1 Akkermansia sp. | reverse complement strand
CGCGGACTTCATTCCAATCAATCTGGCTCATTTTGTGTAAAAGGTTGAGGTTGTCGTTTCGGCTGCTAGGGGTAGCCCCTCCAGCCATTCCGGTGCGGTTGTCATGATGCGGTGTATATCAATGAGCGCGTTGTCAACATCAGCGGTGGGGACTTCTACCACCACTTCATCATGGATGTGCATGACAACGCGATACCCGGCAGCATCCAAGTTCACGAGGATTTCACCGAGCACGTCACGAGCGGTCGCGGATGTCAGGTTTTCCGTCAATTTGCCACCAAAGAAGCTAAAGCGTTTGCCTTGTACTTCTGCGCTCATGCCTTTCGGAGTCATGGCTAAATTGCGGTAATACAGCTTGCGACCTGATGGCAACGGCAGAGCAAAGCAAGGTTTCCCCATGTTTACCGCAAAAGCCTGTTCCAATTTTGCCCACAACTGAGTGATGTGCTTATTAGAGGAGCGGAACGCCGACACAATCTGCTGAGCTTGGTATTGAGTAATGTCTAGCCCGGCCATCGTCTTGGCAATCCGAACGAACACGGCAGCCCCGGCTCCATAGCCCAAGCCAAGCACACGAGCTTTGGCCAAGCGGTACAAATCCGGGTTCTTATGCTTGAGCGGCGCAGGGTCTGTATAGCCCATAGTTGAGCGCGCATGAGCCTCATAGACCGAAATGCCTTTTTCCAGCTCTTCCATCATGTCATTATCGCCCGCAAGCCAACTTAGCACACGTTGCTCAATCTGGCTCAGGTCGGAAATGATGAACGTATGGCCGGGGCGAGGGATAATCATCTTGCGCAAGTCCACACCAAACATGGGTACGCGGGGCATGTTCTGAATGTTGAAACCCTCATCGCCACTCCACCTGCCTGTGTGAGCCCCAAAGTACTTGAGGCTATATGCAAAGGAGCCATCTTCTTTGATTCTGCTTTCAAGCGTTTCGAGTTTCTTTTTCAAGGTGTTAGCCTTACGGTAGTCACGCATAGCGGCCACCCAAGGGAAACTTTCGCCGTACTTCTCCTCCCAAGCTGCACAGTCCTCGGAATCCTGAGCCAAGGAAATCGGCGCAGGAATGCCGGCTTTAGCGCATTCTTCTTTCAAGCACTTTGGCGAAAGTATAGGAGTTCTGCCATCTGCCCACGGGATTTTTGCCATAGACTCATCCATGACCCGCAAGAGTTTTTGCATTCCATCAGCCAGCAAAGGCTGGTCCACGTGGACACCAAAATCCCCCATATCGCGGGTTAAGGCAGAAAGACAACGCTCTTTCTCACTCCAGTCAGGGGCAAGTTTATTCCACAGGTGGTAGGCGTACCAAGCGTCCTTGAGGCAATACTCGCCAAGGCGTTGAGCCATGCCGAGCCGGATGGCATCTTCCCAAGTCTTCCCGCACATATCGGCGCGAGTGTCCTTGTTGACGGCAACCCCGAACACGCTTTCAACGGCTGCTTTCAGGGAACGACCGTAACCGAGAGCGCACACCAAATCAGCAGTGCATTGCCACTCGACCTGCACATCTGCCGGAACAATCCCCAGCTCACGGAGGCGTTCAAAGCAAGCGCGGTCGAATCGGGCATTGTGCGCCACAAAGGTGTGACCGTTGAACTGGTGCCAGTCCAATTTATCAGGTTTTCCTACGTAGGAGAACCCCGCCTCTGCCGAATAGACAGAGACGAGGTAGATAGAACAATCTGGGTGGTGTAAATACTGATGGATGCCTAGCGTAGTGATTGATACCTGTTTATCGTAATACGTTTCAAAATCAATCGCGTAAATCATGGCGGGTATCAGAATATCGTTTAATTTTCGGGAAGATGTACTCCCAGCCGGCTTTCGTGAGCATCGGTTTCAGCGAGATAAGTACGCCACCGCCGGAGCTTTCAGAATAGGCGCGAGTACGGGTCATGTAGCCAAGGTTCTCGCACAGGTCGGAGGGGGCATTATATCGTTCTCCATGTGAAGATACGAGATAGCCACGGTCGCGCAGCCAATGAAGCACCTCTTCCACAGTCATATCGCTGCCCTCATCTTGCAGACTTCTGGCAAGCTCATTGATGCTGATAAGTTTAAGTTCAGGCTTCATAGTAGACCTCCTTTCCGCGTACAGGGGTGAATCCGGGATAACTGACCAAGGGGTGGTTGATGCACGGCTGAATCTCGCCATTCACCTTTGCCCAGACCAGATGGAATCGGCAGACAAGGTCGCCCAAGGGAGTGGGCGGGATGCTGAACTCCTCACGGTTACCAGCCACTGAAAGCTGCTGCGCGGGGTACAAACTCATACCGATGCCTCCTTTCTATCCTTATGAGTCTTTGCGGATTGCTTCAACTTTTCCAAACAGGCATTGCTGATGGCTGCTTCGCGAGCATACAAAGGCTCAAGGGTTGCTTTGGTTCGCCTGTAGGACTCTTCATCGTCTCGCATGGCGGCAGCACCCAATTTATGGGTGAGCTCCAGCAATCGAATGGTTAAGTCACGGGCTTCCTTTGCCAGAGCATAGATAACAATATCCTCGGGTTCATCACCTGCGTAGAACAGACCGGAAATCAAGTTCCATCCTTTCAGGCTCTGTACCAGATTTGCTACCTGCTGGCTTATCTCTTCCGCATTGCGGGTCTTGTATGTGATAGGTTTCATAATTGTGAATGAGGGGTTGTTGTGTGTCCTCAAAACGGTTTCTCGGGCAAAAACTCAAAAGAAGTCCAACAAAGCGTGAAAAAATGGTATTCAGTATGACAAGTAAGACAGAATAATAAGCATCTGTAGCTTGCAACCTAACTTACTTTGTGCTAAATTTCACCACCTTTATACGACAATGAGACTAAACAGCATTTCAAAGAATAAAATCAACGAGTTGTACCCGGCTACGCTGGAGCGACTTGGCTGCCTCTTTGCGTCGTCAGCTACCCACTTTCCTTTCACCCCGGAACCTGAGTTACTTGATTGCGCATTGGATATAAACAATAACCCTGCAGATAAGCACTTGCGTAAAGCATATAGAAAAAAGAAAGAGCTATTCGCGGAGGCTTTGGAAAACCTGCAATTCAATGATGAGAAAGATAACCAAGTAATCTACATGGCTCATCACATCGGTTGCGCCAATGAAGATTTGGCAGAGTTGTTGATGAATCGGTATAACACCCCCGAACGCGAAGGAGTCAACAGTACAGAGTATGTGGTCAGAGTTCTTCTGGATAGAGGAATAGGCATCATCAGAGAGGCAAGCATGAGTCTAAAAGCGTGTAAGAATCACAGTTTCTTGTACGCTGTATTTAACCGGGAAGCCTTGCGTTTTCCCCGAACCAATGTGCAGATAGGTAAAGCTTTCGATTTGCGATACGAAGCATATCTGACTCCACATCTGAAAAAGAACTACAAGACCGATATCTGCAAGGTTCATAGTGAACTAAAGAACGGTTGTTGGTTCATCGAAATTATGCATGGTGGCACACGTCGCAAAGAACTTGTAGAAAAGGACAAAAAGACAGTAGATGGCTCTTCTCAACCGATTGAAGTCGATGTCCTGATATACGACCCAAGTTGTGATGATGTTCGTATTCACATGCAGACGAAGAGATTACGAATGATAGCTCATTATTATAAAGAGCTGAGTAACCTCCTATATGCAACCAATAACCATTGGTGTGAGGGCGATAAGTTTGACCTAAATGTATTCAGATTACATCGAGAGGAATTGAGAGCATTGCTTCACCGTGGCGAAGAAGCACTCAAGAACGAAAAAATAGGAAACGTAACACTTGATTTAATCGGAGTTGCATACGGCGATCCTCGTAATGTTTCAAAAACAGCTCAATATGTTGATGATATTTCCAGACGCAACCCGGCTGGACTCAACAATACTCTGCCTCTTGGCATGCGAGTTATTCCGGACGAAGCAGTGAATATCCGCAGTATTGAGCTTCGGCTGAGATACGGTATAGGTAAAAATCAGAAGAATATAACAGTCATACTAAAGCCCCGAGAAGGATGCGTCTTTATAGCCCAGATTCCTGGCTTTGAAGCATGGTTAAAAGCAGAAGGCATTAGCAAAGTTCGCAACGTAGCCGGATGTTTGGCAATATACGACACCGATTATGAAAAGCGAAAAGAAGCGTAAACCTATATACGACATCTTCTCAGCCACAGTTAAGCTCGGGCATCATGCTGCTTTCTTTGATTGGCAAAGATGGTGCTATGGTGCAAATGTACTCCGCGATGGTTCCATAAAAGTATTGGAGCCATCCGGGGTAAATGCCAGCTATATCCGTGACCTCGATAACATTCGCTCGGCATGGCAGGTGTTTGAACAGGAAGAAGTCCTGCAATACAAAGCCTTTGATTTGGATGGAGGAACCCGAAGCATTGACTTGTTACCTTGCGATGTATCGGCTTATCACGTAAACTTTTTGGCACTGGCAAAATGGATTAGTAAAACGCTATCTATCAAAGATATTCAGAAGCCAAGAGCATGTGGGCCAGCTCAAGAACCCCACTTGCTGTACCAAATTGCCAAACACAAGGCTAACATCTATGTAACATACGCTACGGATACTAGCCAACTAGCAGAAGTACTTTCCTCTATCGGGAATAACGAGCCTGCGTTGTTACTGACGCTTACCGATTGGGTAGATGAAGCCATTAGTGCTGAGGAACTTTTAGCGAACTATGAAGTTGACGTATACCCAATCCAGACTTTTATCAGGCCATCATTTGATACTGAAACCGGAGATTTCTTGAATTACGAGTATGTGCTGGACGAAGATTTTGACACCATTGTACGAGACAAAGCTAAGTTGCCGCCCAAAGCTACATATTTGAAACGGCCTGAGTCTTGTAGTTGGAAAGATTTACGCATTTTCATCAGTCCATCAAGCCACACGGAACTTGCCTATGCTTCCCAAGACTGGATTTTCGCCTATTATGAGAAAGACGGTCAGCGAATGTCAAAAACTTGGGGTTCACAAGTACTCAAGTTGAGCGAGTTCTGTCACGGAAAACGCTGCAACCATTACTATGGTATGCTTAAACGGCTTGCCGCTAACAACGGTAAAGAGGATACGACCGTTTGTGATAATGAAGAAAAGAACCGCAGGAATGGGTACAGAAAAGAGCTAAGAGAGCGACTGTGCCAAATGTTTGGCTACTTACCAGCCGAATCGCCGATTATTCAGCAAGAGGACAATCCTGAAATTTTCCTGACTTTGTTCAACATTGCCTTTACCAACACCAAGACGGATCCATTAGGAAACGCCAATAGAACAACGCAACTCCTGCGAGGAATGGATTAAGCTAGAGCCTCCAGCGTTCCCCCCAAGATGCACTTAGAAGTCAATTCTTCTAAGTGCTCTTTTTTGCACTTTTTTCAATTATTTTTATTCTTTATATCAATGCTTTAAGAAAAAAGCGTCTGTAAAAAGCTTCAAAAAGTCAGTTTTCGCTTAGAAACGAAATGTAGAGGTGTATGAGCACTTCTACAAAACTGAAATACCCCGGAATCGACAACACGATTATTGCCTACGCTATCAAGGTAGCGTCAGAAATCGATAGCCGCCTAAAATTACACAATATTGACTTTGAGGATAATGTCCAGCTGCTTGTCTTGCACGGCTTATCCGTCAAATCCACATATAAAGAGGGAGCCGCCTCATTTGCAACATACTTATATGCAAAGCTGCAGCTCAAAAAAATGGATATTTTGCGTTCCTATTCTGCATCCGCTCGCCGTCCGTTTCATCCTGAACACCGAAAGGAGACTGATGTACATGGAGAAATAGAATGCATTGAGGTAAGAAAGGCAATCCAAGAAAGTCCATATATAGCAGAAATTGCTGGAGTTCAAATGATTTTGGAGTTGCTGACTCCTCAGGAACAAGAGTTTGTTCTTGCTTTGCAGGAGGAAACAGTTGAAGAGGCTGGCCACCGTGTTGGTTGGAAAAGAAGCACTACTTTTAACCGATTGGAAGAAATTCGAATAAAGTTAAAAAAAGTTTGGACTGACTTCATCGCCCCGACCGAGTAACCGGATTGAAGACCATTACATCACATGAACTCATTACTCCCATACCAGAAAGAACACGCCGACAACATTGCGGCATCCATAGCTCAGCACCGAGTAGCCCTCGATGCCAGCGACCCCGGCACAGGTAAGACTTATGTCGCATGCTCCGTGGCAGCACGCCTCGGCAAGCCTGTGGTCATCATCACCACCAAGGCTACCGCTCCCAACTGGGAGTTGGTGGCCGCCGGGTTCGGCATCAAGCCTATCCTCGTGAGCAACTACGAAAAGATACGCATCGGCAAATTGCCGGAGTGCCGCCGCAGCGGCAACCGCTACGTCTGGAACGTCCCGCAGGATGCGCTCATCATCTTCGATGAGTGCCAGAAATGCAAGGGTCGCACCAGCCTGAACGCAAAACTGCTCATCGCCGCCCGCGCTCAGCATCTCCGCATTTTGCTTTGCTCCGCAACAGCGGCCAGCAATCCGCTGGAGATGCGAGCTATCGGCTTTGCACTCGGGCTGCACACCATCACCGACTTCTGGGCATGGACTGTGCGCTATGGAGTCCGTGAGACTCCGTTCGGCATGAAATTCACCGGGGGCGAGTATTACCTCAAGGCTCTGCACGAAAAGATTTTCCCCTCTCACGGTAGCCGCCTCCGTATCGCCGATATCCCGGACTTCCCGGAAACCGTCATTGAGTCGGCCATCATCGATACCGGCAAGGCTAAAGACATCCAGCGCGTGTACGACACCATGCGCAAGGAACTCAAAGAAGCCGAGCAGGAGCAGAATAAAGCGGCTCTGGCCAGTCTTGCCGAACGCATGGAAGCCCGCAGGGCCAGCCAGATGACTATCGTCCTCCGCGCCCGCCAGGCGGTTGAGCTTCACAAAGTCCCCGCCATGGTGGAAATGACCCGCGATGGTATCGAAGAGGGCATGAGCGTGGTCCTGCTGGTGAACTTCACCGACACCATCCGCGAGCTGTCAGCAAAGCTCGATTGCCCTCACATCATCCACGGCGGGCAGACCGCAGAGGAACGGCAGGACATCATCGACCGCTTCCAGCGCAACGAGATTCCGGTCGTTATCGCAAACATTCAGGCGGGTGGCGTGGGCGTAAGCCTCCATGACCCGAGCGGCCAGCGTCCCCGCTTGAGCATCATCTCGCCCACATTCTCCGCGCAGGATCTGCGCCAGGCACTCGGGCGCGTTCACCGTAGCGGTGGTGCGGCCAGCATTCAGAAAATCTGCTTCGCTGCCGGAACCTGTGAAGAAAAAACAGCCAAGAGTTGTGCTGCCAAGCTCGCGCAGATTGACCTGCTCAATGATGGCGACATGCAGCCTTTCCCCCTCCAATAAACCTAAACTCCTCCCTATCTCCCATGACAACGAAAGTAAAACACGCTAAGCATTCTCCCTCCAGCCTGGGCTACAAAGAAATCTGCCCGGCATTCCGTGGCCGCTCCGGCACGAATCCCGCAGCCGAAGAAGGTACGCTCATGCACGAGGCTCTGGAAACGGACGATTTTTCCAAGCTCAACGAAGAACAGGCATTCCTCTGCGGACTCTGCCGCGACTACCGCGATGGCGAGCTGGCAAAGCTCACCCATCCGACCCTGTACCGCGAGCTTAAACTCACCATTGCAGGTGGCCTCACCTACGGTACAGCAGACTTTGTGGCGGTCGCCGGGAAAATCGGCTTGCTGATGGACTGGAAATTCGGTCGCGGTGCCGTAGACCATGCGGACTCCAACGCCCAGGGCTGCGCTTACGCACTCGGCGTATTCGAGATGTTCCCGGAGTTGGAAGAACTGACCGTCCACTTCGTGCAGCCCCGCCGCCAGTTCATCAGCACGCACACCTACACCCGAGAGGACACCGAGCGCATGCGACTGCGAATCCACACCATCATCCGCCGAGCCAACGCCCGCAACCGCGAGGAGCATCCCGGCATCCATTGTTGCTACTGCGCCAAACAGGCAACCTGCGCTAAGCTCCGCAGTCTTGCCCTCCCGCTGGCCAGTCGCTACGCCGAGCTGAGCATCCCCGAGGAACTCCACCCCTCGCGCATCATTTCGCCCGAACTGATGGCCCATTGCCTCGACTGTGCCAAGGTGCTGAAAGAATGGATTGATTCGGTCAACTTCCACGCCATCGACATGGCGGTCAACGGCAAAGAAATCCCCGGCTACAAGCTCACCAGCCGCGCAGGTCGCCGCTCCATCCCGGACGCGCTCGCTGCCTACGGTGCGGTGAAAGACAGCATGTCTCTTGAGGACTTCCTCAACTGCTGTGGCAGCGTGAGCCTTGAGGAGCTGGGCAATAAAGTTTCCGCGACTGCACCCCGTGGGCAGAAGCAGAAAAGCAAGGATGAGCTGGTCACTCGGCTTACCGAGGACGAAGTCGGAGGCCAAGCGGTCTTAGGAAGACAATGTCATAAATCATCTCGTTGGCTCACAGAACGCCATGGCTACGATCCGACTTCTTTCAGCACCTTGGCGCAGTCGAGACAATGGGCCATCAGTTCGGGCGAGATGATGCGCGAGGGGTGGAGTTCCTCGGGGATGCTCAGCTCGGCGTAACGACTGGCCAGCGGTAGCGCGAGACTGCGGAGCTTGGCGCAGGTTGCCTGTTTGGCGCAGTAGCAGCAATGGATGCCGGGGTGCTCCTCGCGGTTGCGGGCGTTGGCACGGCGAATGATGGTGTGGATTCGCAGTCGCATGCGCTCGGTGTCCTCGCGGGTGTAGGTGTGCGTGCTGATAAACTGGCGGCGAGGCTGAACGAAGTGAACGGTCAGTTCTTCCAAATCGGGGAACATCTCGAATACGCCGAGTGCGTAAGCGCATCCCTGGGCATTGGAATCCGCATGGTCTACGGCACCGCGACCGAACTTCCAGTCCATCAGTAAGCCGATTTTCCCGGCAATCGCCACGAAGTCAGCTGTACCGTAGGTGAGTCCACCAGCAATGGTGAGTTTAAGCTCGCGATACAGGGTCGGGTTGGAGAGCTTTGCCAGCTCACCATCGCGGTAATCACGGCAGAGTCCACACAGGAATGTCTGTTCTTCATTGAGCTTGGAGAAGTCGTCCTTTTCCAGAGCTTCGTGCATGAGCGTACCTTCTTCGGCTGCGGGATTCGTGCCGGAGCGGCCACGGAATGCCGGGCAGATTTCTTTGTAGCCCAGACTGGAGGGAGAATGCTTAGCGTGTTTTACTTTCGTTGTCATGGGAGATAGGGAGGTGTTAAGGTTTATTGGAGGGGGAAAGGCTGCATGTCGCCATCATTGAGCAGGTCAATCTGCGCGAGCTTGGCAGCGCAACTTTTGGCGGTCTTTTCTTCACAGGTTCCGGCAGCAAAGCAGATTTTCTGGATGCTGGCTGCGCCACCGCTGCGGTGAACACGCCCGAGCGCCTGGCGCAGATCCTGCGCGGAGAATGTGGGCGAGATGATGCTCAAGCGGGGACGCTGGCCGCTCGGGTCATGGAGGCTTACGCCCACGCCACCCGCCTGAATGTTCGCAATGACGACCGGAATCTCGTTACGCTGGAAGCGGTTGATGATGTCCTGCCGTTCCTCTGCGGTCTGCCCGCCGTGGATGATGTGGGGGCAATCGAGCTTAGCGGACAGCTCGCGGATGGTGTCGGTGAAGTTCACCAGCAGGACCACGCTCATCCCCTCTTCGATACCATCGCGGGTCATTTCCACCATAGCGGGGACTTTGTGCAGCTCCACCGCCTGGCGGGCGCGGAGGATGATAGTCATCTGGCTGGCTCTGCGGGCTTCCATGCGTTCGGCAAGACTGGCCAGAGCCGCCTTATTCTGCTCCTGCTCGGCTTCTTTGAGTTCCTTACGCATGGTGTCGTACACGCGCTGGATGTCCTTAGCCTTGCCGGTGTCGATGATAGCCGACTCGATGACGGTTTCCGGGAAGTCCGGGATGTCGGCAATGCGGAGACGGCTACCGCGAGAGGGGAAAATCTTCTCGTGCAGAGCTTTGAGGTAATACTCACCCCCGGTGAACTTCATACCGAACGGAGTCTCGCGGACACCGTAGCGCACAGCCCAAGCCCAGAAGTCGGTGATGGTGTGCAGCCCTAGGGCAAAGCCGATGGCACGCATCTCCAGCGGATTGCTGGCCGCAGTTGCGGAACAGAGCAAAATGCGGAGGTGCTGGGCGCGGGCGGCTATGAGCAGTTTTGCGTTCAGGCTGGTGCGCCCCTTGCACTTCTGGCACTCATCAAAGATGATGAGCGCATCCTGCGGGACGTTCCAGACGTAGCGGTTGCCGCTGCGGCGGCACTCCGGCAATTTGCCGATGCGAACCTTTTCGTAGTTGCTCACGAGGATAGGCTTGATGCCGAACCCGGCTGCCACCGTCCCCCAGTTGGGAGCGGTAGCCTTGGTGGTGACGATGACCACAGGCTTACCGAGGCGTGCTGCCACGGAGCATGCGACATAAGTCTTACCTGTGCCGGGGTCGCTGGCATCGAGTGCGACTCGGTGCTGAGCTATGGATGCCGCAATGTTGTCGGCGTGTTCTTTTTGGTATGGAAGTAGGTCTAACATGTCCCCCTAATCACCAGAACCCATCGACTGTCCCAATTTTTTTGAAAATAATTGTTGTTTTGTGTGACATTTTTAGCCGATATACGCGTTAACTCCTTGACGCTGTAATGATTCTTGTTACAATATCCCTCTAACTTAAAAGTAACATGACTAATTCCCAACTAAAACTTATGTACATCACCGACAAGGAGTTCCTCCGTTCCATCCGTCCTGCGCTGTGGCGTCACTTGCAGGAGCAGTTTGATGCAATCTTCACAAGCCTGAACATTTCTGTTCCGGCAAAAGATGATGATTGCGATGAAGATTTCTACGCTGCTCTTAGTGAAGCCTTTGGAATCGTTGAGGTCTCTGATGCTAATCTTTCGTTCATTGAAATTCTGGAAGGACTGGAATTGTGTGCTGGAGGAACTCGTCATGAAGAGTTCTCAGCAACGCTCCAAGATATGGCTGAGAGTAACGATATCGAGGACAGATTCCTTAAGAAGCATCATTTCCCGGCTGGGTCACAGCTTAGCGTTCCTGAACTCGCCATTTTGCTGATGACGGATTCGTCGACACAGTCGAGGTTCCGCTCATTCAAGACTTTCATTTCTACTGAGAAAACCGCATTCTTCTCCTTCGATTGCTTCCCTAAGAAAAAGGGCAAGGTCATTGAAATGACGGCTCCCAGCGCGGAAAAGCGCCTCAGTCTGGCCACTCGATTCAAAACAGACTACAAGGAAGCTCTCAAATTGCAGGATTACTGTGTGATTGAAATGGTGACACGCCCCGTCCCCAAATTCGACAATGAAGAGGATCCCGAAACTGAGGTCGAGGAGGATACCGAACGTGACCCCGAGGGAAAGAATGAGTGGTGGTTTAGTATTTCCCGTAGCAATCGCCCAATCATTACTGCTTCTGTTGAGGGAGAGAAAGTGAAAAGCGTCTCCCTTGTCCCTCCGACAACAGAAGTAGTAGTCGTGAACCCTGTCACCAAACAGATTCGTACTAACTGCCTTAGCAAGGCTCGCACACGAATCTACCTTGAAGAGTTTGCACATCTTGTGTGTCCCAAGGTAGAAATCGAGACTAAAGAGGCATCAACATTCACTTTTGCCCCTTTGGAAAAGAAAGGTTGGGAAGAGTTGTTCGTAACGCATGAGATTACTGGGTTGATGCATGTGCGTTTAAGGACGGTGAAATGTAAAATCGGCGATGGATATTTTACAAATACCTTTCATACTGAAAAGCCAAGCCGTTGTTTAGCTACATACTCCTCTCAACAACCAGATTCTCAAAAACTTCGTTTCTCGGCTATAGTTCGTGCTCAGCTCCAGTTTTCGTTCTCTGGGGAATCAGACAAGCCGACCTTGGTAAACATCCTTGGCCCGAATCATATTAGCATCAAAAAGAAGCACCGTGAGGCATCTGTTATGCAATGGCTACAGAAAACAGGTTTAGCCAACTTCCTAACGCAAACGGAGGAGTAATCAATCTATGGATTGCAAATTGCAGAAACTCATGCTCGGTGGTAGTCGCTCATGGCTCCACCGAGTGTGTGGTGATAGGCTGATGGAATTCATAGACGACCGCTCCTTACTCAAGGAGACTCCAGCTACAGCCAACGTATACGTCAGGAACGGTATACTATATGACATCGAACAGGAGTCCGAGGACAGGTTTGTTGCTACTGGTGGACCATTATGCGATGAATTTGCCATAGATAAGCAGGATGCCATATCCTACAAGCTCAACCTAAAGGCATTCCTGACAGAGATACTGGGCATGGAATACGCCCAGAGAACCGTTACTCTTTCTCCGTTAAGACCCGGAGTAGATGATGGAGCATGTAGGATATGTAACATACCCTATCTTGGCGTTACCTTGTACTGGTGTCCTCATAATTCAAACGATGAGTTTCATGAGGTTGAAAGAGACTGCGAAAACTTCAGCAATTCAGTTGTCATAGTAGCTCCGAGTAAAGCCGCGCCGAGTCGATATGCAAGCTCTATTGGAAACCTGCAATATGTAGGACTTGATGAGCTTTTTGAGCAAATGGACGAGACGGTAAAACCTCCCACTTGTTACCTCAAGAAAGTAAAAGGAGCAAAGCAGAGTAAACCATGGCAAACGTATCCCAAGAAGATACATGACCATGTGATGTGGTCAAACATCCAGTTGTCGTTCACGAGCGGCGGAAAAATCACGATAAGCATTGACGGCAAATCCGAGACGCATATGCAAAGTGACATTTACTTCACGCGACCTGTTGCTAATAGCTCAGAACAAGATTCTAAGCAGGTGCTTACCCTGAAGCTGCTTGGCGTTTTTCGTCAATGGAAGCCATTGACTGGCAAATACAAGAAGAGACTTCAACGATTGAGTGATGATATGCAAAGATTTTTCCGACAGCCCTCTCCCATCTATTACAAAGGGCAAGACGGGTTGTACCACCTTGCCCTGACCGTTAAGCTGGAGGATGAATCAATTGAATTTTACACTCAACTCCGCAATAAAGTTCTGGATGAGCGTGCCAACTCTGGTCTTAGAAAGATTATAGAGTCGTGCGGTCTCACGGATACTAAGTCCGGCAAGGTATGCACCCAGGACTTTGATAACGATGATATCGGCATGCTTGAGCGCATGTTGAATTAGCTTGCGAGCCTCTTTACGCTCCATGATGGTACGCGGGTTATCCTGCTCCAGCATACCCAGGGTATGCATAACAGCATCCACGTAGCCCATTTTTTCGATTTCATCATCAGACTCACTTCCAGCATCCTTATCTGCCTTTTTATGGCTCACCGGCTGTAAGCCTGTCAGATATTGGATGCGGGAATTGCGCTGTTTACCTACAATATCGCGAGAGTGATTTGCAAGCATGTAGCTGACAGCGTTCTTCACATAGGCTTTGCAGTAGTCATCAGGCAAACTCCCGCTCAGCTTAGTAAAAATATCGCTGGCCAGTTCTTCCTCGTAAACACGCAATGTAGGATGTGTATTTACGTAAATAGCCACGCTCTTGTTGACGATTTCTCGCAGCTCCTGCAGCTTATCCACAAGCTGCTCCGTCTCTTGTTTTTTATGGGGCTTTGCCATATCTGGTATGCCCCCGCATGTCTCAATGCTGACAGCCTGTTTTTATAAGTCATTGGTAATAAATGGGAACTCTTTCGATTTTCTCTCTCAAATACCCCCCCTGTGTCCCAGACGCGCGAAAGAACAGAAAAATAAAAAATCTTAGGACAGTTGATTCTCCCGGGTGATTAGGTGGACGTAGTACCCCAACAACAAGGCTACGGACACACCATGACTATTCAAGAACTTACCCGCATCGCGGGAGAAATCAGTTCCAAGGCTCAATCCTTGGAGAAGCGAATCAAAGGCTGGAACCTCATCTGTGGCTTGTTCTCCGAGCCCCGGAGTACCGAGGAAGACCTGGCGCATGCTTATGCAGCAGAAGCTCGTGAAGTTTGCCTCACGGCTATGCGCATCTGCTATGCTTGGGGGCTGGCCGGATTCAAAGGAAACATCGAGCGCTTTCATCGCTTAGGTAACATCCTTGCCGGGTTGCATGAGCGTGAGATGAGACTTTCTGACCTGTGTCGCAAGGCGATTCAGGCCAGCAAGTCTACTAACGTAAAGCCTGATTCCATGGAAAAACAGGTAGCACCACTCCAGAAAGAAACGCAGCCTACATGCTCCGCTTCTCGCCCTGTTGGTCGCATGTTTGTCCTCCGAATCACACCCGCAGATAGAAAGGAGGCATCCGTATGAGCCTGTACCCCGCACAGCAGCTTTCTGTGGCTGGCAACCGTGAGGAGTTCAGCATCCCGGCCACTCCCCTGGGCGACCTTGTCTGCCGATTCCATCTGGTCTGGGCAAAGGTGAATGGCGAGATTCAGCCGTGCATCAACCACCCCTCTGTTTACTATCCCGGGTTCACCCCTGTACGCGGAAAGGAGGTCTACTATGAAGCCTGAACTCCAACTCATCAGCATCAATGAACTGACCCGCACATTGCAGGATGCCGGAAGTGACATGACGGTGGAAGAGGTGCTTCATTGGCTGCGCGACCGTGGCTATCTTGTATCCACCCAGGGTGAGCGCCGAAACGCTCCCTCAGATTTGTGCGAGAACCTCGGCTATATGACCCGAAGTCGCGCATACTCAGAAAGCTCCGGCGGTGGCGTGCTTATCTCGCTGAAACCGATGCTCACGAAAGCAGGTTGGGATTATATTTTCCCGAAAATCAAACGATTCTCCGATACCCGCCATGATTTACGCGATTGACTTTGAAACCTATTACGACAAGCAGGTGTCAATCACCACTCTAGGCATCCACCACTACCTACACCACCCGGATTGCTCTATTTACCTCGTCTCTGTCTATTCGGCAGAGGCGGGGTTCTCCTACGTTGGTGAGCCTGAGAAGCTGGACTGGCTGCAGTTCCATGACCACACCTTTGTAGCGCACAATGCCCGATTTGACCGTGCTTGCTTTGAAAGGCTCCGTGAGCTGGGGATTGTCCCGGCAGATGTGCAGGTCGAGTGGCAATGCACCGCCGATTTAGTAAGTGCGCTCAGCTACGGGCGTTCCCTGAAAGCTGCTGTGGAGGGTGTCTTTGGCGTAGCCGTCAATAAAGACACCCGAACCGATATGTGTGGTAAAACTTGGGACGATGCTCTCCGGCTCAATATGGCTCAACGCCTGGGTGAATACTGTCTCAAGGATGCTTGGTATGCCTACCACCTCTGGAATAAACTGGCGCCACTGTGGAGTGAAAAGGAACGCCGACTTTCAGCTCATACGCGAGACATGGGCGATTACGGCATCTGCATTGATAAAGCTCTACTGGAATCCGGCATTGACCAGTTGAATGACGAAATGCTGGCGGCTTCTGACTTGATTCCGTGGAAAGGAAAAGCTCCGTTGTTATCACCGAAAGCTCTGCGAGAGGCTTGTTCTGAAGCTCACATCCCGGCTCCATCTTCACTTGCAGAGGACAGCCCGGAATGTGAAGCATGGGAAGAAAAATACGGCACGCAGTTTTCATGGGTGGGCGCCATGCGTGATTATCGCAAGGCTAATACCCTGCATAAGAAATTGTCTACGCTGCGTAAGCAGTTGCGTTTCGATTCTACCTTCTCCTATGGACTCAAGTATTTCGGAGCGCACACAGGCAGATGGTCTGGGGATGCCGGGTTCAATATCCAGAATATGCCTCGGACGCCACGCTTCTGTGTGGATCTGCGCAAGATGATTGTACCTCGTCCCGGCCATACATTCATTATATCCGACCTCGGGCAGATTGAGCAGCGCGTGCTCAGCTGGCTAGCCGGAGATAATGCCATGATGGAACAACTGGAAAAGGGATTTTCGATGTACGAAGCTCACGCTCGCGCAACAATGGGGTACTCCGAGCCTGAACCGCTTAAACAAGCTAATCCAGACCTGTATCGACTAGCCAAAGCTCGCGTGCTTGGCTTGGGATATGGTGCCGGGGCTTCTGTGTTCGTGCAGATTGCAAAATCGCTTGCAGGTTTGGAAGTCACACCTCAACAAGCTCAGAGGGTTGTCAACGAGTTCCGCGCCGCTAATCGACTTATTACAGGATTATGGACTAAGCTTGAAATGGCGTTGTCCGCGAGTGTAGGTAAGGATTTCATTCTTCCTTTGCCATCCGGGCGCAACCTGTACTACCGTAATGTAGGTAGAACGCCCAAAGGATTGTCGGCTGTTGTTCAGGATAAACGCATCACGCTCTTTGGTGGCAAACTCGCAGAAAACCTTGCGTCTGCCACCGCACGAGATGTCCTAGGTGAAATCCTGCTGAACTTGGATGCTGCTGGGTATCGTGTGGTGATGCACATTCACGATGAAGTGGTGGTTGAGGTTCCGACTGCCGATGTTGACACCGCGCTAAAGGATGTACACCGCATCATGACCACCACGCCGGAGTGGCTGGAGGGGCTGCCCTTAGCAGCAGAAACCTTTATCTCTCCCCATTACACAAAATGAACCCGATAGATTGGAACGAAGTACGCGCCTTTTACCTCGACTGCCGGAGCTATAAGCTCACGGCAGAGAGGTTTGGCATATCTGCGCAGACTGTAAAAACCCGTTGTCGAAGAGAAAAGTGGAAAAATTTGAACCCTGATGAACCCTCACCGGAGGTTCGAGTGAACCCTGATGAACTCTCACCGGAGGTTCAAATGAACCCTGATGAACTCTCACCGGAGGTTCAAATGAACCCTGATGAACCCTCACCGGAGGTTCAAATGAACCCTGATGAACCCTCACCGGAGGTTCAAGTGAACCCTGATGAACCCTCGCCGGAGGTTCAGATGACCCCTGATGAACCCCCGTTTGAAATCTCGGTTCAGCTCCCCATGCTTCCGAACCTCACTTCGCATACGGTGGAGTTTGGTAAGCCTTGGGAAGCTGCGATTATCCCCCATGATAAGCTTCCAACCAAGGAGGCTTACCACGCTTACATCAGTAACGCATCTACAAAGGATTGCTTGTTCTCCGGCATTCGCGGTGTGACCGAAATGAACCGGGTCTGCCGCAACAACCCGCCTGCATCCTTACTGGCCATTGTGGCAGACTTTGATACAAAAATCACCGATAAGCGCCGCGAGACGGCGCTTTCCAAGATGAGAATCAAGCCCAATTTCATCTCAACTTCTTACTCTGGAGGGACTCATGCTCTGTGGTTATTGGAGTGTCCCATTCCTATCCTGCCGGGTGGGGATTTTCACCATGCTTTGCTCGACCTCATCAAAAAGGAACTCCGGCTCACGATGGCCTTGGGTACATTGGATGAAAATGGCTTCTACAACCCATCCCAGTATTACCATGCAGGGTGGAACTGGCAGCATATCCACTCTACTCCCATACCGGAAGCTCGTTGTATCCGCTGGTTCGATACGGTTATGAATAAGCACCGTATGGGCAACCGAAACGGGATTATTGTCCCAATCAACCGGGTACGTGAAGAAATGCAGAAACGATTCCCGAATCGCTGGCAAGGCGATTTCGAGTTGGGCTCACGAGGTTGCCGATTTTGGGATAGCCAGGCTGATAACCACACCGCAGCTATTGTTACGGAACGAGGTATGGTCTGCTTTACTGGCCCTAATCCTTGGAGAAGCTGGGCTGACATCTTTGGCGAGGACTTTATCGAGCAGTATATGGATGAACGCATTGGTCAAGTACTCAAGGAGTTCTACTGTGTAGGAAACAACTTCTATGTCCTTACGGACTGCATGGCACCCGATGGCTCTATCTATTCTGCTTGGACGATGCAGAACAGGCAAAATGTAGAAACCCGACTTTCAAAACGATTCGGATTCAGCACAAAAACGGAGAAGAATGACCCGCAGAGTGAGGTCAAGGACATGTTGGGGGAAATCATGGAACGGAACACACTTGATGCTGCAATTCCGCTTATTTACCGGGAACCCGGCAAGACTGTTCTCTATGGCAAGCCGGTGTTGAATACGAGTTTTCTCAAAGTTCATCCTCCTGACCTGAACAAGGGTAAATCCTGGGGCGATGGATTCCCTTGGATTGCTCGGTTTATCGAGGGTCTGTTCCCGGATAATATTCAGCGAGAGAAGTTTATGGCTGCCTGGGCTTATAGCTACCGAAATGCTTATATTGGCGCCCCAAAGAATGGTCATACTATCTTTATTGCCGGGGGGCGAGGTGTTGGTAAGAACTTTCTGACTGAGTGCCTGTATGGCAACAGTATGGGTGGTTACTCTGATGCCTCTGACTATGTTCTGGGCTCAACTCGTTTCAATTCCCGCCTGTTTGAGGTAGGTGTGTGGACTTGCAATGATACGGTCACCAAGGGAAATAATCAGGAGCGAAGCGTTTTCGCTCGCTTCCTGAAAAAGCTCGCAGCCAACCGTCAGCACATCTTTGAGGGGAAGTATAAGGATTCTGTCACGATGGAGTGGCAAGGGCGAATTCTGGTCACGCTCAATACTGACCCTATGTCCTTAGCTATTCTACCAGATATCGACATCAACAATGCCGACAAAATCAGCTTGTTCAAAACAACTGACGTGAAGCTGGACGACAAGGATGCCGCTGCCCATGCCCGGGAGGAGATGGGGGCTTTGTGTTCCTTTCTCCTCAACTGGGAATACCCGGAGCATTGCCGTGGTGATGCCCGCTGGGGAGTGAAGAATTATCTGCACCCTGAACTGGCCGTTGAGGCAACTAATTCCGGCTCAACATCGGCTTTTGGAGAAATCCTGAGTTTGTACGTCCGAGATATGTTCGCATCAGATCCGAAGCTTGATAGGCTGGAGGGTTCAGCAACGTGGTTCTTGCAACAGATGCTTGGTTCCGATGCCATCAAGGAGATGTTGCGTGGTACGGTGTCAGCTCATTCCATCGGTAAGAATATGGGAGCTCTGGCGGCGACTGGTTCATTTCCGCTGCGCTACCAGCGATGCCATTCAGGGCGCATCTGGTGGATTACCCGCGAGGAGTTCGAGAACTATACAACCAACAACCGTGAGGAGGATTTTCTCGATGAACAATGCCCATTCTAAGACACTTCAAAAGGGCGATAAAGGGCTCTTCGGAAGCGTGACATGTTCCCCTGCGCGTCATTTCCAAAAACAAATGACACGGCAACATGTCACGGCTAGACGCATTGATTTTAAGCGGGTAAAACGTGGCGTGTCATTTGAGTTATTTATTTCTCTTATACCAATAGACGTGAGAAGAATAAATAACGCAAATATAAAACGTGAATTTAATATAGTGTATATAAGAGAAATGTTTTCGGGAAATGTCACGTGTCACATGACACGCTCATGGGTTCACCCTACCTGCCAGAAAGGAGACTACCATGAATAACGATTCATACGCTCGTGATGAGCAAAAACGAAAAGAGCAATACATGACAGCTTACGAATCAGAGGCGGCTAAGAACTGGATTGCTTCGCTGCCACCCGAAACTCGGGAAAAGGCAGAATCTTTGGGGCTGCTGACTCCACAAACCGAGTGGGGTATCAACGGCCATAGTATCGACCAGCTGTTGCCTTGCTATGAACCCCACCGGGAGGACGTTTACGATGACGGCCTGATTGCGCGTCCGTTGCGGAAGCTCAAAACTCATGCGGATCTGGTGAGTTCTGATGGCTGGGCTGCGGCTTTCGACAAACTGGATGAGGATGAGGAGTCGGTGTTGTCTGCATTTCTGCAGCAGGATGGTAATCCACGCTTACGCTGGGCTTGCATTTGCTACCTGCTCGGTCAGGGGACTTGCGAAAGCCTGGCGCAGAAGCTTGGCATGACCAAACAGGCTTTTCATCACCATGTGCGCAAGATGGAGAAACAGCTCGGTCTTCCTCCGATGGCGAATCAACGCAGCGAGAAAGTCCGTGACCTCTACCGCAAGAACAACAAACGCCGTAGCTGATGCGTTTTGACACACTCCCTACAGGTATGAAAAACAACAAAAATACAGTTACGGTTGTGGAATCGGTGTCGAACGATGGTGCTTGTCATGTTAACAGTACAAGCAAACCGGATGAATTGGCTGAAAAAGTCACGAATTCTGAAAGTGGTTGTCATGTTAACATGACAAGCAAATGTTATTCGCTCGTGGTCCCCTCCGGCGTTGATGGTATTCAAATGACTGGTAATGGGCTTATTGTGCAAAAAGAGTCCGTAACAGCAGATGAGTTCAATACCGTTTTCAGAACCGTACTTTCGATTCACAAATCGAGTTGCTGGTTGCTGGGAGATATTCTACTTCTCGGCGACCGTCAATGGGGGAATCAGTATACGGCTGGCAAATATGAGGAGGCCATCATGGCAACCGGGCTCTCCCGCGGTACGATTCGCAACATTGTGCTTACATGCAAGAAGTTCCCTGTTGAACAGCGACATCCAGACCTCTCGTTTACGCACCATTTGGAGGTAGCAACGACTGATGCAGACCCGAATCAGCGTGTAGAAGTGCTCCAGCAAGCCGCCAAGGACAAACTGACCTGTACAGCCCTGCGTAAGCAGCTTAAACAGACTCGATTTGTTGAGGATGATGAGCCGGAGGACAACTCCCGACCGCCCCAGGGTGAAGAACCTGACCGTCTCGGTCTGCTTGACCTGCCAGAACGAGTGTCCCCGGATGCTCCACCGATGTGGGATGCCATGAAGTTCAAGCAATGGGTGAATAAACAGGAGCCGGAGGAATACACCGCCGAACAATGCGCCCAGGCTATCAAACTGACCGAAGATATCGCCGATTTCTATCAGCAGGTGCTGGCTCGCCGCGAAGAACTCCAAAACAGCGAAAATACCGTGTAAAAGCATGTTCCGACACCAGAAAAACAGTAGGAATGGCTCCCGCAAAGGACGAATTCAGCGACATTTTCGACTGACAACACACCATGACGGGAGGAATCGAAGCATAAGGAATCTATTTACTGTCAATAGATTAAAACAGGCCGCCTTTAAGGCAAGTGAAGAAAGCGCACAAACCATTTTTTTCTCATTCCCACTTTTTTCTGCTGTTGACCCCTGCAATTTCATCCCATCCGGCATGCTAGTAAAGCCTTTGAAAGTCATAAAACAAAGATATCTGAAATGGCGGCGTTTTCTGCCCCTCTGACAAGACCTAAAATGTGGGAATGAAGCCTGTCTCATTCCCACTTTCATTCCCACTTTTTTGCACAATATGCACAAGCTCATTCCCACTTTCGTTCCCACATCTGTTTCCCGCTTTTTAAGTCACGTTCCGGTCATGATGCTGGGCGTGGCGTTCTTTATCACCACGCTTTCAGCCGTGCCGGAGAACTCTTTGCCACCAACATGCGAGTAGTTGTAAACCATTGTAAATCAATGTTGTGATGCCGAAGAAAAAGCGTGACATTGTCTCCGTTTCTGCTAGAGTATAGAAAGCGATAAACCGCTAACTATAAATATGCAAGAGTTAATCAAAACAGCATGGCCGGGAGCCTTGGTAGATGCCGAAACCCTGCAATACGAACTGTGGGGCGAATGCAAGCAGCCCCAGGATTGCCGGGTGGTCGTACACCAGCCTGATTCTTTCAACCGAGGCGGTATCACCGTCACATTCGGAAGCCAGAAAACCCACAACGGAGCCAACATGGCAATCGTGATAGCCCTGCCGGATGGCATGCGCCGATTGGAATGGTACAGAGTCACGGACAACTTCGATATTCAGCCTATTTCCACCATCATCCACTTCCTGCCGGAGAACATGAAAGAGGAGTGGCTTTCCAATTTCCCTGAATAACACCAATACAACCATGAGTAACAAGTACACACCAGAACAGGAGGCGCAAGCCCAGAAAATCGCCCTCCAGATAGCGGAAGAGCTGGCCGGGGGCTTGCAGAACATCATCGTCTGCACCGGGTGCAAGGATTTCCTTGCCCTGACAGCGGAGCCTGAGAAGAAGTACATCGGCGGGCTGGTCTTCCGATACCCCCGCCGCTTTGCCAGTAACCACTCCAACGAGGTACGTATTTTCGCCATGCAGGATGGAACCCGCAAGCTGGAATGGGGCTACGTTACGAAAGAAAAAGGGTATCTTCCCCTCGAAACGGAAGAGAGCGTAGCCCCGGAAAAGCTGGAGGAAGTCTGGTGGGAACACACCGCCTGTACCGTTCGCCCGCCGTGGTTTGTGGAAGCATGCCGGATAAAGCTCAAGCTCGGGCGAACCGTTGTCACCCCTGGGGCAAACGAGGCTTTTACGCAGGAAGAAATCGGCAAGTGCATAAAGCGTCACTCCTATGGCGATTGGGGCGATTGCTGCGATGAAGACAAGAAGACTAACGATGCTGCACTTAACCCAAAGAATCCCTGCCGGGTGATAAGCGTCTACAAATTCGAGGATGGACGCGTCCTCTGGGTCATTACTGAATGGGATAGAAGCGTAACAACTGCTCTTTTGCCGGACGAATACTAATCAACCTCAACCCCGCCCCTGAACAGGGGCTTTTTCTTTTCCCTATTTTGACGCGCCCCCTATAGTGTCCGCAAGCTGCTACGGTTGCAGCGGAGGACAAAATCTAAAACATAGAAAGAAAAATAATTATGTCTACAAACACGACAGATCCTTATGTGCCTGCGCTGAGCCGTCATATTTTTACAGCTGGCGGTTGCAGTAATGGCTCTCATAATCAGCCCCAATTCAACGAATCGAATGGTGCTTTTACGGAAACTTGGGATGGGTATATTTATGTACCTGAATCCATGGATGACGTAAAGCTCAAGGTTTCGGCTGATGACAATGCATGCTTTTATCTGTATGCATTCCCCGATAACAAGGCGAATCTACCTGGCCGAGGTCCTCTTGGTGGAGGTTCGTATGCATCAGCAGAAAGTACGCCTATTGCTCATCTGGAAAAGGGGTATTATCGAGTGAATGTTACCTATGAAAATATCAATTACCCTGGTGCAAATGTTGCGCGTTTGGATGTTCTTCTGAACGGCACGCAGATCACTATTGGACAGTTGGAAACTCATAATCTCATTACTCACCAACAGGCGCAAACCCTGCTCAATAATTACACTCCTGTTAATTACACCAGCATGACTACTCCTGCGCAGGTGTGGTCTCATGTTGGCGGTCAATACTTTACCGCTTATGATGCAGAAGTTAAAAAGTATACTACAGATGGAGTTTACGATGAAGAAACTCATAGTGATGAGGGTTTTTGGTACGACAGCTGCGCCCTTCGTGTCAGCATAGCTTTAGCGCAATCTGGTATTGATCTTGGTGATGCTCAGGTAACTGGAATGAAAGGTAAAACTACCGTTCTTCCTCCTGAAGGATATGCGATTGTTGCTGCAAGCGGGATGACCACATTCTTTGCTTCTCTTTTTAAGAGTGCATCTGACTTCAATGTGCGGAGTGGATATCTTTTCCATAATCCTGGTCAGGATATCATCTGTTTCGGTGGCAAGCATGTTAACAATGGCCCCAACCACGTTGGTATTTGTCAGGGAACCGATGGTTCAAGTGCCGGAGGTATTACAGAGAAAGTCTGGATTCTCTATCGTCCGACATGGGGTGAGCCTGTGAACTCTCCCTTGGATTAAAAACACAAAACAAAACACTTCACCGACTGGGCTACCAATCGGTGAAGTGTTTATTGTAACGAAATCGTAGTTTACGGAAGTTGCAGCGCTCTTCGCAAAGCAATTTCTGGCAAAAAAGGAGTGCGTGTTCTAGGAATTACAATGGTGTCTCGCAGAACGTATATTCCATTATTATCTACTGTTACGGATTTACAAAGCACAAACATTTCAGATAAGTATTCATTATTTTGCTCCTGTACCTCGAAGAGGTTTTTAGGCGCTTCGCATTGTATATCCCGGCTTAGATTTAGTTCTCCTTTGTATACTGCTATTATTTTTCCTGTTATTTGCTCTTCAGATACGTTCGAATTTACGAGCAGGGCATATGGATAATGTTCTACAGTACTCTTCATTTGATATATAGCTTTATCTGTACTGTTATTCCCTACTATTTCCCACCCAGTAATAGTATCTGCGTGTAAATAGCCACTTAAGGCAAGCAACATGGAAATAAATAATTTCATATCGATTCATAGAGCGGGTTCAAGCTCCAATGGGATTATAACAATTACAAACATCTGATGCAAGTTGTTAGTAGCCTTTTTCTCATTTTTCATAAAATCAACCTCAACCCTGCCCCTGAACAGGGGCTTTACTCGTATGCCGAACATCGTTACACCATCACAAGCCGACACCGTTCTGGAAGTCAACCGCGCAAATGCCATCAAGCAAGCGGTCAGCAAGGTCAAAGCCAAGAAGCCACTCACAAAAGGAGAGGTGGAGCTTCTGCAGACTATCGCGTACAGCGCAGAACAAGGCGGTGACCCGAATATTACCGAGGTCAGCACTGTGGTGGATTTGGCGGCTGCGCTGGGGGTATCACGCCGGAGCATTGGCAACTGGCGTAAGATGCCGGATGCCCCGGAGCCTAAATCCAACGGTAAGCACGATGTGGTGGCATGGCGCAAGTTCCTGCATAACCACCATCTGGACGGCAGTTCTCCCGGTGATGAAGAGGGGCTGAAAGTCCGTAAATTGCTGGCCGAAGTCAATGAGCGGGAGTTCCGCTTGTCGGTTCGCAAAGGTGAATACATTCGCAAGGACATGGTGCGCGAAGCGTGGCTGAGCCGCTGCGGGCGCGTGGTCAACCTGCTGCGAGCCAAGTTTGAAAAAGAGATGCCACCTCAGCTAGTTGGGTTGGACGCTCCGAGTATTCAGGAAGCCCTATCAGCTGCGATTGATGCCGTTCTGCAGGAGCTACACGAGGGAAAAGGCGACAGCCTGACTCCCTGATTTTGACGCAGCCCCAAGGGGTGTGTCACTCAAACAAAACAGCTCTGAACTTGAAAACCGATTTGCCACCCTGTGGGATGCCATAGGTGGCCCGGAGCTGGTGCGTGAGTACCGATTTGACAAAAGCCGCCGCTGGCGGGCTGATTTTGCGTGGGAAGAAGCGCGTTTGCTGATTGAAATTGAGGGTGGTGTATGGAATCGGGGGCGTCATCTGACACCCCGAGGCTTCATGAACGATGCCGAAAAGTATCTGGCTGCCACCTTGCAGGGCTGGGCGGTTATTCGTCTGGTAGATACCATGCTCTCCCCGGACACCATCAAACAAATCCTTGATTATGCCCGAAACCGAATATCTGGAAGATCTGTGGCGTGAAGCGTGGACTCCACCCGACCGCAAGGATGTCTGGATGTGGGCAGAGGAACATATCGAAAACATACCGTACTCGCCCATCCCCGGACGTTTTCGTGTTGCCAATTCTCCGATGTTGGCAGAGGTCATGCAGGAAATGGTAAACTCTCGCACACGTGTCGTGAGCATTATCGCAGCGGTGCAAAGTTCCAAGTCCACGGCGATTGAGATTGCCTCGTGCTACATCATCTCGAATCTGCCTGGCCCCACACTCTGGCTGGATCAGAACGATGATGATGCCCGCGACCAGGCCGAGGGGCGCCTCCGCAAGTTGTTCGATTGCTGCCAGCCTGTCAAAGCTCTGTACCCGGCAGACAAGTACAAGCTGCGTAACACTACCATTCACTTTGCCAACGGCATGACGTTCTGGGTAGCCGGAGCTTACAACAAGAGCAACCTGCAACGTCGTTCTATTCGCTGGCTGATTGGTGACGAGACTTGGCGCTGGCCACAGGGCCACATGGCAGAAGCCGAAGCACGAACGACCGCATTCGGATGGCTCGGCAAGTGCATCTTCTGTTCACAGGGAGGATTTGCCGGAGATGATACGCACAACAAGTTCGAGACTACCGACCAGCGCGAATGGATGTTTACCTGTCCTCATTGTGGCAAGGAACAGGCGTATTCTTGGTCATGCGTGGAATGGGGAAGCGATTGCAAGGATGCCGAGGGTAATTACGACTTCCGCAAGGTGCGGGCTACGACTTACATGCGCTGCGCTCATTGTCAGGCAATGTTCGAGGACAGAGACGATGTTCGGCGCGACCTCAATGCCCGGTCACGCTTTGTCCCGCAGAATCCGAATGCAGCCACGGAGTATGTGGGCTTCCATTGGAATGCGCTCGCCACGATGAGCTGGGGCATGCTGGCTGAGCTTTACCTCCGAGCCAAGACCGCCGCACGGAAAGGCGATTATACCCAGCTGCAGCAATTCTACCAGAAACGACTTGCCCAGGCATGGAATGAGTTTCACGAGGATTTTCATGTGGAGACTCCGCTATCTGACTATCGCCTGGGGGATTTCTGGGCAGATGAGGGTAACATCGGCGGTGTGCCGCTGCGCTTCCTGACGGTGGATGTTCAGCGCGAGTGTTTCTATGCGGTAGTACGTGCCTGGGGGCTGGATGGCAGCTCCCGCCTGATGTACTGCGACAAGCTGCATTCATGGGATGATATAGCTGCACTTGCTTCACGCTTCGGTGTGCAGAATAATCTGGTGTTCATCGACTGCGGCTATCAGAGCTACGAGGTCTATGGGCATTGTGCCGAGAACGGCTGGACTGCCCTCATGGGCGATAAGCGAGCCACCTTTACCCACCGCCAGAAAGATGGCAAGCAGGTGGAACGCTTCTACTCCCCGAAGCGCAGGATAAATCTCGGGCATCAAAAGGTGGCAGAGATGTACTTCTGGAGCAACCTGAACGTTAAGGATGCGCTCTTCCGACTCAGGCGTAACACATCCGCTCCGCTCTGGGAAATCCCCGGCGATGCACCCCAGGATTACCTCGATATGCTGGAATCCGAATGCCGCAAGTTCGATAATGGGCATTGGGTCTGGAAGCAGATAGGTGACCGCGATAACCATTACCTCGACTGCGAAGCTATGCAGGTCTGCGGGGCAATTATGCTGAAATTAGTGGGTGGAGGGGAATTTGTTTGACTTAAACAAGAGAAATTAGTAGCATCTGCATACTATGAATACACTGCGTAAAATACGTATACAAAACACCATCGGTTCTTCAGAAACATATAAAGATGACCATTGCTGGGTGTCTTGGATTGAGTCATATGAATCAATTCTTGGTGAACCTTTACCAAAAAAATGCCCAGGGTGCGGAAGTCGAATCACAAAAGAAAAGCCTCTAGAGGGCTGCCATGTTTGTTTTTATCATGCAGCGTGTGAGGATGATGAAACGGATTACATTATTCCAATGTGCCACTCATGTAATAAAACAGATAAGGATTTTTATGTGGATGCAAAGTGGCTTATACCGCTTGAAGATGTCGAGAGAGAACGTCTACAGCTTACAGTCGTTAAAGATGCATCAGAAAAAGACAAGTAAGCCTTTTGACATGCCCCTATGGGCATGAGTAAGATTTACTGCGCACATACCGATGTTGTTGCTACGGATTCCTTGGTAGAGAATCCCCGCAACCCGAACCGCCACCCGGAAGACCAGATTATCGCCTTGGCGAAAATCATCCGTCATCAGGGGTGGCGTAATCCTATTGTTGTCAGCCGCCGTTCCGGCTTTGTCGTGAAAGGTCACGGTCGCTTGCTTGCAGCCCGCATGCTTGGGCTGGAGGAAGTACCAGTCGATTATCAGGACTACGAGAACGAAGCCGCCGAATGGGCTGATATGGTGGCAGACAACAAGATTGCCGAACTCTCCAACATGGATGAGGACGAGCTGAATGCCATCATCCGTGAACTGGATGGGCAGATTGATTTGGAACTTACCGGGTTCAACGATTCCGAAATCAACTCCATGCTGGCCAGCGTATCGGAGGATTTGGATGCTGTGCCGGACAACGTCCCGCTGGATGCCGACAATGACAGCACCGTGACCATCCTGCCGTTCATTGCCTACGGAGCCAAGAAAATCTACATGCAGCCGGACGAAGCCGAGCGATTCGAGCGACTGCTCAAGGAGTACAGCTCTGTTCATGGCAACTACAACGGGCTTGCCCTCGAACTCATGGAGTTCGGCGATTCAAACTTCCGCAACGACTCCCATGAAAGCTGAATTCATACCGAACTATCCGCTGGCGCAGTTGAAACCTGCGGATTACAACCCTCGCCATCTGGACGAGGAGAAGTTCGTTCTTCTGCAAGAGAGCTTGCGGAAGTTCGGTGTGATTAAGCCGGTTATCATCAACGGAGAAAACGGCATCCTGACCGCTGGCCACCAGCGCACCCGCGCTATGAAAGCCATCGGTCTGACGCATTGCCCGGCTATCCGTTTGCAGGGCATCACTCGCACCGATGAAATCCGCTTCAACCTTTTCCACAACAGCATCGAAACCAACAAGACCCCAGTCACGCTGAATCTGGACGATTGCGAACTCGAACCCGAGACGTACTGTTATCTGGAACACGAGCGCATTCAGTTCAAGCGCAATGCCAACGCTCTTATCATTAACGGCATGAGCGGGCTTATCATGCGTTATGGTGGTTGGGGCTCCGTGGTATGTGACGAAGAGGGGCGCATCCTGCTCAATTCCGACTACGCCGTAGCTTGCAAGCAGCTGCGTGTTCCCTGTCTTGTCTATATGATTCCCCGGGAACAGGAAGAAGAGATGATGCGCTATCTTTCCATTGACTACGGCCAGTATTTCTACGATGCCTTGGGCGTAAAGTCCTATAACCAACTGCATTGCCAGATGCACCGCTTGCAGGGCAAGAAGTCACGCCTCATCACGTCCTCGCTTTACGAGAACTATGTGCTGCCGACCTTGCAGAAGAATGAGCGAACGGTGGACTTCGGTGCCGGGCGTTGTGCCTATGCCAACATGCTCATGAAACAAGGCTACAAGATGCTTGCCTATGAGCCCCACTTCCAGCAGAAAGGCACGCTCAATATCCGTGAGGTTGTGCGTATGATTAAGGTACTCCGCGAGAACATCCGCAAGCATGGACTCATGGATGTGGTGGTACTCGATAGCGTCCTCAATTCCGTAGTGAACAGCCAGTTTGAACACGCTGTGCTGACTACTTGCAACGCTCTACTGAAACAGGATGGTCGAATCTATATCGGCACGCGCTCGCTGCCATTTACGGAGCGGCTCAAGACGTTCAAAACCTACAACAGCCACGGGCGCGATATTCAGTTCCTCGATAAGGAGAACTTCGGGGCAACCTACCGCAGCGGAGTCTGGACGATGCAGCATTTCCATACCCACGACAGCCTCCGCAACCTCCTGCTGGAGTATTTCGAGAATGTGGAAATCAAGGGGCGAGAAAGCGAGGTTCAGTTATACGCCATCGCCAGTCATCCCCGGAAGCTACCGCGAACCAAGGTTGAAGAAGCCATCAATGTGGAGTTCAACATGGAATACCCCGGCAACTAGCACCACAACATGCACGGTGAACTGGTTGCAGAAAATATGCAAAACATTGAGCGAGAGCGCAGTTTCTTGTAAATCGAAGCCGATTTTATTTGCAAAATTTGCGAAATCGTGCTATACTGAACAACAAAATAGACGCCATGATTACGATTCGCACACTAAAGGTCAGCGCCCCCTTTTCCTATCTCTGGTTGAAGCACGTAACCGGGGTGAATCTGGCAGTTCATTGTGCGCATTGCCTGCTGGGGGAATATGACCCGCGTATCAAAGCCAACCTGACCGAAATCACGAACATTCCGCTGCCGGATGCTCCCTATCATTACCTGTGCGGAGTCAGCCGCCCCTATGTGTGGAGCCGCAACTTCCATCTGGCTTTCCGGGAAAAGGAGGGAAGCCTTTTAACCGTCCAGCGTAACGGTATCTACATCGAGATTGAGAACGCCGAAGAGGTAAAGTTCAGCATGGCAGATGCCGACCCGAACGACCCGCACTATCGGAGCAAGAACTACCGCACCTGCCGCAACTGGCAGTTTGCTTTTAAGATTTCCAAATTGCTGTAAAACGAACGAGGACGCATCCGTAGTTTTGGACGCGTCCTCGTTTTCTTTCTTGTAGATTTTACTTGGATGCCTTGGCAACGACTTCTTTCAGGTTCTTACCGACCTTGAACTTCACCACCGTGCGAGCAGGAATTGGAACGTCCTTGCCCGGATCCTTGGGGTTACGCCCTACCTTGGGCTTTACTTCTTTAGCGTAGAAAGTGCCAAAGTTGCGGAATACAACGGTATCGCCATTTCCCAGAGCTTCGGTAATCGAATCAACCGTCTTCTGGATAACTTCAAGCACCTCGACCTGCGTGCAGCTGTTATCCAGCTGAGCACACACCATGTTTACTAACTCTCTCTTGGTAATCGTAGCCATAAGTGTAAAAGTTTGTTGCGGTTATTATAGTCAGCCACGTATATTTGGTCAAGGCTTTAGCAAACAGAAAAGCTCCCGATGACTAAGCGGGAGCTTTTCAAGAGAAAAAACGTATCAGAACTGTCGTCTTCTGATGCCCCCATTATAGGAGAAGCGTATTGGAAGTCAAGATTATAAAAAATAGAAACGCCCCCAGTAGCAGCTGGAGGCATTTCAGGAGAATTGCATAGGAACGTACGTTTCCTGATGGGGTCATTATAGCGTATTGGAAGGTTTTGTCAATAGCTGATTTGAAAAATCGTTTTTTTTGAAGGCGGGCGAAACGCCCGGTGAGCTGCTACTCACCGGACGGAGCCTTTAATGCTCATCGGATGAAATTCATCACGAACAGTATTACCTGCAAAATAAGCATTATCAGCTCTATCGCTACACGTACGTTCATAGTTGCGATATCTCCTCCAGTCAGGTTCACTTGCTGTTCCGTCCCATTAAGGACACGTCACATCAGCGGACAGGACCAGTATACTTTCCGCCGAGAGGTGACATGGCCACCCATCAGCCGAAGCTGATAGCGGAAGAGCGCGGGGATTCTACCAGATATACACCATGCGAGCAAGCCCGGAAGAAAGTTGATTTTGACATGCCCCCTCTGGCATGTTCAAGTACATTCTCAATCGACTGACGGAACGCTCCACATGGCTGGGCGTCATTGCCCTTGCAACTGCATGTGGAGCCACTATTGAAGCGGCTATTGCCGAGCAGATCATCGCCGCTGGCATGGCGGTGGCTGGTCTGATTGGCGTAGTCACCAAGGATAAAACTGAAACCAAGAAGGAGGACTCCGACAATGGCTGATACTCTGGCACAGGTACAGAAAGACGTGCGCTTCTGGCAGCGTCTGCTGACCTTTGCCGGGTACAAGCCCGGTAAGGTGGACGGCGTGAATGGCCGCAAGACCAAAGCCGCCGCCCAAGAGTGGCAGAACGATGCAGAACGCATCAAGGCTGAAATCGGCAGCTTCGATGAGCGCTCCGAGCGTAATATCGCCACGCTCACGCCCGAGACTCAGCGAGCTGCCCGCCTCTGGCTCAAAGCCGCCAAGGCAGTAGCCGATGCCGAGGGCTACGATGTCCGCATCATCTGCGGTACTCGCACCTATGCCGAGCAGGATGCACTCTATCGCAAGCGCCCGCGCGTGACCAAAGCACGTGGTGGCCAGAGCATGCACAATTTCGGCATTGCTTGGGATATCGGTATCTTCCGGGGCAAAGAATATCTTGGCGACCATGCCCTATACGCCAAGGTAGGCAAGCTCTACAATCAAGTGCCGGGCATCACCTGGGGTGGTACGTGGAAATCCTTTGTGGATGAACCGCACTACCAGCTCGAAAAGTACAGCAGCAGCTCCGCTGCCCGCAACGCTTTTGAGGTATGAGTGCTAAAGGACTGTTTACTCGCGGCTTCACCGAGG
>JAZNGY010000099.1:0-9599 GCA_045576695.1 Akkermansia sp. | reverse complement strand
CGTGAGCCTTGAGGAGCTGGGCAATAAAGTTTCAGCTACTGCTCCCCGTGGGCAGAAGCAGAAAAGCAAGGATGAGCTGGTCACTCGGCTTACCGAGGACGGCATCATCACCACCGGTGCGCCGAGCAAGATGCTCAAGCGCATCAAGTAACTAATCCCCAAAAAGATAGAAAGTAAGAGATTATGGCTAAGATTAAACCATACGAAATCAACGGTTCCGAGCAGAAGCCCTCGGAAGTAGCAATCACCGATAACACCATCGCCGCCGCTGAGGCATCCGACCTCGTCCCGGCAGTTGCCGAGACTCCGCTCCCGCTGGGTACGGTAACGGGCGACATCAGCACGGAGGACATCGTTATCCCTCGACTCAACATCGTGCAGGGCGTGGGAACTCTCTCCGAGTTGTTCGCACCGGGCAATGTCGTCCTCAACAAGGAGGTCGTGTTGTCCGATGGCACCAAGCCGCTGGAGCTGACCGTACTCTCCGCTCACAAGCAGTTTGTGGAGAATCTGCCCTTTGACTCCGAGGAAAAGCCCCGCGTATTCAATACGCTGGAGGAGGTCAAAGCTGCAGGTGGCACCATCGAATGGGTGAACGACATGCCGCCCGCATTCACGCCGATTCTGCGCGTGCAGCTGTTGTTCAAAGCCCCCGAGGGTGCAGACGACTATGCCTACCCGCTGGAGTTTGACGGTGTTCCCTATGGCCTGGCGGTCTGGACGCTGCGAGGTGTAGCCTACACCCGCGCCGGGAAGAACATCCTCACGGCGGCGAGATTCTCGCTGCGCGATGGTCTGTTCAACGGCAAGTGGGCGCTCACCACCAAGCGCGAGAAGTTCGGTCGCAACAGCGTTGTTGTTCCGGTTCTGCGAAACATCGGGCGTCACACCCCGGACTTCGTGGACTTCATCAGGAATATCGGTTGATAACCCAAGCATGAAACCTCCTTTCTGTTATGTCCCGGCAAGTATTGCAAATGCGCCCACGCGATTTCAGTCGCAACATGCTTTCATTGGCGGATGCCTTTGTGCCGCTCGTGGAGCGCATGGTAAACGATAAGAACATCGTGTTTGCTCGTCCGCAGGCTCTTGAAAACGATGTGTGTGTTTCCCCGGATTCGGCACATCTACCGGGCTTGCAGAAAGGAGGAAAATCAGGTCAGAAAAGCATCCGCAACAAAGATGCAACTAATTGAAAATAAATGCGTAAAAAGATAAGAAAAAGCTAGACATTTATCCCACTCGTGCTATACTTTACAAAGAGACAAAGCGCTTAATAGTTAAGGCGTTACATAAAATAGCATGAGTCAGAAATGCACCAGAAAAGCCAAAGCAACCATACGCATAACGCGCTATCGCAAGACTCGGTACTGGGCCATCTGGGAGGGTGATGAATTGCTAACCGTAACGGTATATCTGAAAGGCGCTCGCTCCATCTTAACCAAAATCAAGACTATGAAAACTACTACACATAAGCCGGGATTGATAGTCCCCGCCACCGATCGGGATGGCGCAAAAGTGCGCCTGATGGTAACCGCCAAGGACAAGACCGTCACCTATATCAGCCACAGCCTGAAAGGAGAGTTTGCCATCGATGACTCCATCGAGCAACCGCTCCCCGAACTGCTGGATGAAGGACTTTTTACGCTGATTACAAGCAAGGGAGAAAAAGAACTAGCTAAGTTCTTCGCAGAAAAGAAAAAAGCCAAGGAAAAAAAGAGACCCAAAGCTAAAAAGAGCAAGAAAGTCGTGGCTGAGGATAAAACGGAAGAACCGATTGCCCCGTGGTTAGAAGAGGCCCCACAGGAACAGCTTTCAGACGAGGCGATAGAAGCAGAACTCTGGCAGCAAGTGGAAGAAGAGCGCGAACAAGCGGCACAACGAGAAGTTTGCGAACCGGAGGAAGCCCCTGCACTGACAGCCGTGGAAACGGAGGCTGAACCTACTCAATACAGTCAGGCATTGGAATCCTCGACCCTACCCAAAAAAGCCAAGGCCATGCAAGTGATTCTCCCCGGTACAACGGAGCCACAGGATATTCCGGCAGATTTCGTGATGACACCGGGAGCCAAACTGATTCGCATCTACAAAGGACGCACTATCGAGGTACTCATGCAGGACCACAAACAATTCGTATGGGAGGGCAAGGTATACCCGACCCTTACGCATATCAGCTGGGAAGCTGCTGGCTACCAAATCGCGGGCTCCACATTCTTCGGCATACCCACCAAACGCAAATGAGCAGAGAAGACGCAGACCTGTTAATCCTCAAGCTGTTTACCATGAGTTCCGATGAACTCAAACAGCTCTGGGCAGCCCTCTTCGGGACGGTATGCTATACCAACCGAAAGGACTTCATTCGCCGTAGGCTTGAGTGGCGCATCAATACGCTGGTGAGCGGCGGGCTTTCTGAGAGAGCCATGAAGCGTGTGGAGGAAATTGCGGACGATACCCTCATCCGGGTTAAGTCGAGGGCATTCAGCCCTCGACAGCCCAAGCGTAAAAAGTCCACCAAGTCCACCGTTATTCGTAAGAAATACAAGGGAGCGCTTTACGAGGTCATTCAATACCCGGACCACTTCCTGTACAACGGCAAGAAATACAGAACCATATCCGAGGTCAGCACGGAAATCGCGGGCTACTACGTCAGCGGTAACAGATTCTTCGGACTCCCCAGCACATCACGAGTATGAAAACAAAACGCAAGTCAGACACCATACGCTGCGCCATCTATGTGCGTAAATCCACCGTTAAGGGCTTGGAACAACAGTACAACTCCCTTGATGCTCAGGAAGACCGCTGCAAAACATTCATTGAGTTGCACGAGTCGGACGGTTGGGTGCATGTGCAGACCTTTTCCGATGCCGGCATCAGTGGTGGTACAGCCCAGCGTCCGGCTCTCAATCAAATGCTGGATGCAGCCCGCCGCAAAAAGTTCGATATGGTTATCGTGTTCAAACTGGATCGACTGGCGCGTAACCAGCGAGACTTCCTGAACATGCTCGATACCTTGGAAAAGAACGGTGTAGAAGTGGCCAGTGCCACCGAGCCGTTTGATTCAGGCTCCTACCTCGGGCGTGGTATGCGTAACCTGCTGGGCGTATTTGCGGAAATGGAGCGAGAGATGATTGCCGAGCGTACCCGAGAAAAAGCTGAGGCTTGCCGACGCAAAGGGCTGTACCTCTTCGGCGCTCCTCCATTTGGCTATAAGCGCATTGAGGGTAAGCTGAGCATTGTGCCCGATAAAGCACTCATCATCATGCGGATGTTTGATGAATACAACCGGGGCTATAGTTGCATGGAGGTTGCCAATATCCTGAACAATGAGGGGCTTTTACGCAACAAGCGCACGGGTGAAGCCGCCAAGTGGACTCACAAGGAAGTGAACCGGGCTCTGCGCAATCCCATCTATGCGGGCTATATCCCCTCTGATGACGTATTGTACGATGGCCAGCACAAGGGCATCGTAAGCCGCGATCTCTGGGCTAAAGTACAGAAGCGATTGGATAAGCGTGGTAAAGAAATGAAAGAACGCACGAAACCTAAGCGCAGCAAACCTGTATACCCGCTCGCGGGAATCCTCATCTGCGCTGCATGTGGCAAAAAGATGCGCGGTAGCTACACCATCAAGGATGGCGTCACTTACCGCTACTATTCCTGCGCGACCCGTAAGGTGATGGGCAGCGACTCCTGCGAATGTCCGCACATCAACGCTGTTGAGATTGAATCATTCGTCAACAAGCAACTGACTACGTTACGCAATAACCCGGACTTCATAGCCGCTCTTATTACCAAGTTACCCAAGATTCCCGGTGGCAAGATTTCCGATTGCGTGTTCAATATGGAGCACCTGCTGGAGTTCGGCACGCCGGAGGAAATGCAGGCCATCTACCGCAATGTATTCACCGCCATTTCTTTCGACTGGCAAAATGAGAAACTCGACTTCAAGTATCAATCCCTCACATGAGCACTAAATCATTCAGCACTGCGTTCGTCAAATCCTCGGTATTCCCACAGCGCGATAACCCGTTGGAACACTTATCCGAACTGAATGCACCTGTCACGATAAGCACCACGCAAGGCTGGGACGCTTCGGTTCCTCTGCGTATTCATACAGACTCGCGAGGCTCGCTTAAGCACATTCGCCAGCGTACCCTGGGGGATGAGTTGGCGGATAAGGCTGCACACAAAGGGGCTATCCCTACCACCCGAGCAATCCGCATGGCGAATGCCATCCTGCTGGAGCAGATTCTCGGTACAGGGGAGTTCGCTTCGCCTGCTGCTTTCGCCAAAATAATAGGGGTAAGCCGGAAACTCATCAGCGAATTGCTCGCTATGCTGAACCAATCTCCGGAAGAAATCGAAAAAATCCTCTTTGAAACAAAATAAATTCAAATTTCGACCGGAAAAACTTTCAGCTCAGGGGAAGTAATAGGTATGGAGAGTGCGAGTCCTGCAAGTTTCTTCCGAAAAAAGCAACTTTTTCAGGACAGCAGACCTCCTCAGGTGATTAGGTGAACGAAGACATCATACGCCATGAAACAGGACAACACAGCGACAATGCACTTTTTCCGGGGGCTTCGGCTCGCCGGAGCCGAAGAAATGCAGCCCGCCGGAGACGCTTCGAAAGTTTTTTCAAAAAAACTTGGACTGTTTTTGGCAAGTGATACGAGTGACCGTTTTGAGGACATCATGCACGACATCATCTACAGCACGAAAAAGTCAGATTTTTCCGATTTTCTTCTCGGACTTTCGGAAAAAGCCTGTGATACCGGATTGAGGGGACAAAGTTTCTCCATCAAAAATCGGAAATTTCAGCCACTTCGTCCTGACTTTTTCGAGAAAGATGGTGAAGAAGCCATGATTTTCTCAAAAAAATCAAAAAATCTTCCGAGAAAGCGGACTTTTTTGCTCCCGACATTCCATATGTGTGTATGGCAGGGCAAAGAAAATCGCAGCTCAGGCAGGAAAAAGTGCCAAGATTCGCTTTTCTCACCTGCTGAAATAAACGGAGGTACAAAACTCCACCAAACCATAGAAAGACGCCAAGTCATGCAAAACTCAGTAAATACATCCCCCGGCTCATCTCCGAGCAGCAAGTTCCGTCGCCTTACTTCCACCATCTGCGGATGGTTGGGATTGCCCAAGTCGGTAGACTCCCACAACAGTGAAACGCTGTTTGCTGCCCCTGAGACTGAGAATCGCGCGGAGTCGCTTATCTTAAATGTGGCTCCCTCCACCAAGCCCGCTGTCACCTCTTTTCTGAAAAGTGACGAGCCTCACGTTTCTCCCCATTTTATCAAGGGGATGAAACTCGGCGAGTTGATGTTTGCCATTGCGGCTGTTTATGCCCATGCCAAGCGTCATGACCTCGCATGCCGTATTCCGTGGTCTTATAACCAAAACACTTGTTCTCTGCGTAAGCTTTTGAATACTATCCGTATTTCCGGCACTACCTGCGGTTCTAATGAACCTATTGCTTACAGGGATCCCTCCATGCAATATACCCCCATCCCGGAGGATATTACGGAGGGTGGTCTGAAAGGATACTTCCATTCTCCGCGCCACTTTGCGGACATGGAAGACAAGATCCGCAAGTTGTTCAGTCCGCTTATCGCAGAAGAAAAGGAACCCAGCACAGTAGGTATTCATATCAATGTGGGTGAGGGAGCGTTCCAACACAGCAAGTTCCGTTTGGCGACCTGCTATTATCTGATGCGTGCGGCAGCTTACATCCCCAAGGAGGTGCGAGAGCTGACTATTTTCAGCGAAACTCCCGCACAGGCAGTTGCTATGCTGATTGACATCCCGGAGTTCGAGCGCTTTTCGTTTAAGCCGGAGCACATGAATGAGATTGATTCACTGCGCCGTATGACGGAAATGGAACGCCTCATCACCTCCAATGATGCCATTGCTTGGTGGGCAGCTTGGCTGAGCATGCCGACTCAGGTCATCACCTCCAATTTTTGGTACAATGTCTGTGGCGATAAACTGCCCGACATGACCAACTCTTCTTGGATTAAGCTTTAATTTTGACACTCGCACTACGGTCATGAATGAGTTTTCTCCAGAGCAGCCCCAGGCTGCACGACAATTTTCCTCAAGCTGTGCTGAATCTCACGCAGCACAGCAAGAAGAATCCGGGCTTAGCATTGAGCCCACCCCGGCAGAAAGCAGGCAGTCCACTATGCCTACCCAAGCCACCCATTGTATCGCCTCCGGCGAATCGGATGCCGAAACTCCGGCTGGGATGCATACCAACGAGCAAGCAGGTTCTCACGACTGCGAACTCGTGGTAGCGCCCACCAGGCAAGGCGCCACCGCTTCAAGTGAAGCAAAAGCCGACAGGGCTCTTCCTGTCACCATCATAACCAGAAAGGAAACAAATACTATGTCTAACGAGACAATCGATAACCTCACTCCCGGTGAGGATGGCGTGCAGGAGCAGAACTCCTGCCCCGAATCTACCCCCACGGGTAGCAACACTGTGGCCGCTTCTTGCGACCCATCCCCGGTAATCGGTGGCGACACCGAATCTACCACCCCCGGTTTCGCCTCCGGCGAGCCGAATGCAAAAGCTCCGGCAGACCAGCCTCCCAATGAGCAAGTAGTTTCTCACGACTGCGAACTTAAGGAGTCTGACTCCGAGCCCAGCACCCCCGCTTCAATTGAAGCAAAAGCCGATGGGACTTCTCTTCCCATCACCAACCAAACAATCCAACCTAGAAAGGAACCAAATACTATGTGTAACGACACACTCGATAACCTCACTCCCGGTGAGGATGGCGTGCAGGAGCAGAACTCTTGCCCCGAAACTACCCCCATGGGTAGCACCCCCGTGGCCACTCCTTGTGACCACACCCCAGTAATCGATGGCAACATCGAATCTACCAATCCCTCTGCAGCAGCTATCGCTTCTGCAAACCTTAACTCCGGCACCGATTTCGTTGCCACAACCAACACCAATACCGTCATGAATACGACATCCAATACCACCGCTACTGTCCAGACTGACGACGCAAGTGCAGTCACCATCGTAAATCAAAATTCCAATGCTGTAGATTATTCTACGTTCCCGGATATTCACCCGGAAGCATGGGTAGAGATTTTCAATGATGTTTTGGTAGACGAAACACCTGGGACGCTCGGGCATAGGGTCTTTAACGCCTCAGAATTCAGCCTTGAAGAAGGTGGCGCCTATCTGGAAATTTGCTTGACCGCTGACGATGAGGGTATTCTTAAGATTGAAAACGCAGATAACTCAGAAGAGGTGTTGAATATTACAGCACAACTGCCTGAAGGTGAGTGGACTCATTTGGACGATGCTGATTATTGGCAAAGAACAGAATTTAAATATTTACCGGAAGGTAATTATCGTATTCTTCACCATCTATATAATGATCCGGCATATGGCACAACTAACAACCGCGCTCTTTATCGATTCAGAATTAAGAAATTATCCTTAAATAATCGCAATATTCCGCTTCCAAAAGAGCTAGCTCTTATTTGTTGCAATTGCTTAGGGTGCGTTGATAAAGAAGGTAACGAACAACATATTGCAGTTGAAAAACTTCCTATTACACGAAAATACGAATGCATGGCAGCCTTCGAGTTTGTTTTGAAGGGAGGCACCATAACCGACAATGCGCGTTCTGCTACAGCTCCTTGCGGTTACCTCAAATCACTATCGCCCTTTGCTTGGACTGCTTCCGTAGATTCCTCTAATGGCGACATTTACCTGACTACACCCAAAGAGCAAGTGCTGCGTTTTTGCCGAGAGGCGAATACTAACGCCTTACATCCCGTCGGTTCTACCGCCATTGCAGGCTTTCAATTAGAACAGGCGAATGAGGACACTCTGATTCTCCACGATGATGGGGGGCAAAAGTTGACCTTCTCCATTTCATCCGGCAAAGTAACGGCGTATACTGATGCAAATGGATGTATCACTACGGCAGAGGATATCGCTAATCAAGCCATTGTCGAACACGACGTTGATGGCAATATCAAGTCTGTATATTCTGCAATCAGCGGCTACACCTCTATTGTGACAGAAGCCGATGGCTCTGTGTTGGTTTCTTGGTTTGCTCCGGAGCAGGTAACTGTGCGTGCCGATTCGACCATTGTTACAAGCGGAGAGCCCTATAATACGGCGCGATACGCTGTGCAAGAAACAGAAACAGGGCGTATTGTCACAATGACTCGTCAGCAAAAGGGGATGTCGCCCCATATCATTACCCGAACGGAAGAACCGGGCCGCATTACCATCACTAATGGTTTGGGGAATGAAGCCATTGTACGAGTGTATGAACAAAACATCAATACAGATGGTCAGTTCGTCATGACTGAGATTCTCAAAAAAGGTGAAAACATTGCTTCCTCAACAGCATCTGTGTACAGCTACAGTCCTGCAGGCTGGCTTTTAGTGAAGAAAACAGAAGCTTACGGCACACCGATGGTGCAAAACACGTATTACCACTATAATGCTCAGCACCTTATTCAGCGTATGATAAACGATGCCGGAGCTTACACTGCATACGAGTACGATTCCCTCGGTCGCATCACCATGAAGAAATTCCCTTTGGGTGCAGACCTTGCCAAAGTAACCCGCACCACGTATGCTGAAACGCGATTCTTTGATATTCGCCCTGTATCCGTTACGGAGTACCATGTGAATACTTCCGGCACAGAGGTACTGTTCCGCAATACGACGCACGCCTATGAGGATTCCGCCGAGCAGGAGCGTGTAACAATCACGGTGACGGCAGGCGGAAGCTCTCAACAGCAGGTGAGCGTTGAGGAGACCTATGGCGCAGAGCCAGCCTACGCTTATGCAGCAGGCAAGCCCAAGTTCAGCCAGGATATTGCAGGCGTGCAGACAGTTCACGAATACGAGGCTACGTCCGAGCACGGAGCAATCCATAAGCACACTACCGTCACCAAGGCTAACGGTGAGTTGGTAGCAGCTCAGAGCCGTAAGAGCGAGAGTTTTATCGCGGCTAATGAAACCTCTACCTTTGAGCAGGAAAGCATCTGGGACGGTACGCAGTGGCTGCTGCTGGACACCACAGCTTACGAGTACGATGAGCAGCAGCGTGTGGTAAAAACCACGCGTGGTAACGGCCGTTTCTCCACCACTGCGTGGATGTGCTGCGGTCGACTGAGTGAGACTGATGAGGATGGCATCACCACCACCTACGCATACGATTCCGCGCGTCAGCTCACAGAAATCAGCCGCGATGCGGTGTATGATGGCGAGACCTGCATCACTCCCGAGACTATCACGGAGTACACACGCGATGCTGCCGGGCGCGTGCTCTCCACCACCCGTCGAGTCGGCGCGATGGAAACAACGGAATCCACGGAGTTTGACTCCTTGGGACGCGTAACCAAGCAGACGGATGTGCTGGGACGCATCACCACCACCGCCTACAGTGCAGACGGCCTCACCACCACCGTCACCTCCCCCGCAGGCGCTACCACCATCACCACCCGCAATACAGATGGCTCCACCGCCTCCGTCAGTGGTACAGCGCAACGAGCTCTGGTGTATGTATACGACCTCAACGGTAATTCTCTCCGCACCACCACCAAGCTGG
>JAZNGY010000098.1:0-3243 GCA_045576695.1 Akkermansia sp. | reverse complement strand
CTGAGAATTCTCTTCTGTATGAGTATTCTGATGCTTGCTCACCATACACAAATGGTAAACAAGCGAAAATTACAATCAACTTTAATACCTCTTTCATTTTAATTATGGAGCATATCAGAGGTTATCATATTTGTCAACTATATTTTATAAATTCTACAATACGTCACATGTGTCCCAAAGATTTTTCCGTGGAACGCAAGCGCTGATAATACCAAGGCTTTCCCAAAAGAGGCTTTTTCGAAGCCCCTGTATTCAGATTTGAGTAAATTTCGGTGGAGAATGCGCCTTATCAGACAACTGATTCACCCAGGCCCATAAATCTATGTAGCTCATCAGATGAATTCGGATGAAGGTGACAATGTTGGACATATGCCAGTCATACTTTGCCTTGTTTTTGATGTACTGGAGCAACAATATAGCTATCATGGCTGTCCAGCTCTGACACATCACGGCATTTTTATTCGTACCGATAAAGGTTTTGATGCGCAAATGCTGTTTTATGGTCTTAAAAAAGCTTTTTATCTGCCAGCGAGACTTATAGAGGGCGCTAATGGTATCAGCTTCCCAGTAAGCGTTATTCGTAATTAGCTCTATCGTATGTTCCAGTTCGGCTGAAGAGTCTGTTAGCTGTCCTGATTTGCGGCGTGAAGAATCATACGGGCGATAAACAACCACGCGGCGCAAGAGTTTCGGGTAGTTCTTTGCGGTCTCGTCCCCGGTCAGTTCTATGGCTTCGTCAACCAGGATATCCTGTTCTCGGTCGTCCGGCTGCGAAAATGCGCCTTTACGGATAAACTTGATATCCTTACGCAATCGCACCACAAAGCTGATTCCTCTGCTGTCCCAATCCCTCCAGAGCTGCGTATCATCGTATCCACGGTCGGCTACAATGATGCTGCGGCCGGGCGGCATCAGGTGGTAAGCTCCTATGTTATCTGACAGCTTCCCATCTGAAACATGAACATCTATTGGCAGGAAATCATTCAACGAAAAGAGCGTATGGAGCTTGATGGCTCCTTCTTCCTCGCTGTAATGCGCCCAGTTGAATATATTGAGACAGAGCGTGATAACGCTCGAATCAAGCAGCATGATACGGGATGCTTTGATACCCTCCCGGAACCGACAGGTGAAGGCCTGCTGTCCCAAGCGCTTATGAAGCAGCCGGTAAATATCCCGAAACACCATAGCGTCACGCTTAGCGTTCTGGTGGCTGAGCGCATTACGGGATGGAGTCTTTTGAATACCAAGGTGGTTGAGGCCGCCTCTTATACCTTGTAATCCCTTACAGATATCACGCAATGACTGACAGTCTGCCATATGGCAGAACAACAGGGAAATGAGGTGCGTCCAAGTATCGAGAGTTTGGCAATACTTGTCCGTATGTCGCTTTTTTGCAGCAAAATTGACAAGAGTTCGACCGATTAAGCTTGCTACTTGGGAGAAATGATGTACAGTACCCATGGAAGGTGGTTTCTTTTAGCAACACCAGCATACGGTTTACTGGTGAGAAAATCAACCTTCCATTTTCTTTGCCCTGATTTTTTTGATTTCCTGCTACTCTTTACAAAATCTTTGGGACACATGTGACAATACGTATGGCACTCTTCGCTTTACCACTATGGGGGCGGATCTTGTAATGTTACAGCCTCTACGGATTCACATCCATAGAATTTCTCCGTAGCGCTTTCATGTTTTAGTCGAGGATTAACAAACAAGAGTGTGCTAATTTACTCATATTCGCCTACCATCATTGCTCCCGGATAATTGAGATGTCGAGCCGGATTTTCTCTCCCTAAACTTTCTTTTCCTCGGCTCGATACTTTCATTCAGATGTAGCCCTTTATTTTCGCATATTTGTGCATTATTAAGTACTTTCATCACAATGCACATATCGAATTGTTAGAATGTTATACAAATACTTGCTCGTCATATATAGATGACGAGCAAGTGATGAATATAGATATATTTTGTTTATTGTTTTTTTCTACTACAACAATACTTCTCGTATGTTAATGGAGAGTTTAATGGATGTAAATCATTTATTTCTATTACAGGAACACCAACTTTTGCATCAAAATTTTTATTTCTCTCATAATATTCATCCGCAGAGTTGAATTTCTGAGCATAATAATGCGATACAAATTTCCACATCGTGGTGCCGTTTTCTTTACAAGTTTTTATGGCGCCATGGAAATCAAAGTGTAATCGAGATTGCAAAGAAAAGCCTGCGTATAGTTTATCCTTCATTTCGGAAGCCTCTCTTTTAATTGATGTTGTATCTTCTCCATAAAATGACATGATTTTGATATTACTATCGTACGGTGAAATTTCTATATCGAAATTATTATGTTCACGTTCTCGAACATCTAAATCCCATATACCTTCCTGGGAATACATGCTATGAATATGTAGTCCTTTTATAATTTCTGTTGCTTCAGATGCGTTGTGTAATCCTTTCTCTTGAATTGTTAAATCTTCAATCACGTATTTGCTTATGACATATATATAGAGAGCCATAATGTCATGAGTTGCTATTTTTCCAGGGCAATCGTTAGAATGTAAGTCCGTTTTACTACATTTCCATCCATGTTCTTCAAGTGTTTGTTGAAGTGATCGTTTTCCCGGGGTCAAATTTGAAGTTTGGTCATTACAATAGCCAATACAATTTATGCCTGTTAAACCGATAAAATCGACTAACTGCACAGGGCTATTTGAAACAAACCTATATTTATTATTAATCCATTTAATATCTCTTCTCAGCCATCTCCCCTCCAGCGGGTTGTAGTGGCGGTAGTTGTAGTACACTAAACCGAGTTCGGCATCGTGGTACTCACTACTCCACTGAATGGGTTGGGTAACATTGCTGCTTGACGTTACTGCTCCGTAGGGGGAGTAGGTGTAGTCCGTGGCGATGTAACCGGTGGTGCCGTAGAGCTCGCAGATGTTCTTCGTGAGATCCCAGCCGTAGGTGTACCAGGTGCCGTTGAGCTGAATAGCCAGCGGGCGGGTGGCAACGGGTTGAGTGGGATCCCAGGTAATGAACCAGAGCGCGGGGTGGTGGCTGCGGGTGAGGTCGATGCAGGCAATTTGGAGGTAGCCGCAGTAGAGATAGCGCTGATGGAGTGTTACTGTACCGTTGGTTGTTACCTTCTTGAAGCATCGTCGGCCCTGATGGTCATACGCGCACTCGACAATGGTGTTGCTTTCCGGATTGGTGAAGCTCACCGGGCGATTCTCCGCATT
>JAZNGY010000097.1:0-5111 GCA_045576695.1 Akkermansia sp. | reverse complement strand
GTTTTTTAGTCAATTATCCGCTAGAATTTCGGTGACCGCAATTTTGAGGCATCCACTTTTCGGTGACTGTTTTTTTTGAGGCAATACGACACCAAGGCGGATCGTAGCCATGTCGGTCTGTGGGCCAAGGAGTTGATTTATGACATTGTCTTCCTAAGACCGCTTGGCCTCCGACTTGTTTTTTAGTCAATTATCCGCTAGAATTTCGGTGACCGCAATTTTGAGGCATCCACTTTTCGGTGACTGTTTTTTTTGAGGCAATACGACACCCTCGCCCAAGAGGAGAAAGTTAAATTAATAGCTGCGCGCCCAAAGCACACGGCGTGTGGTGGGGCGCCCGGTCAAAATGCACGGTGCCTCCGGGCCTACGCCCATCTCACCGTGCGGTATGCAGCGGATGGAGATACGCAAGCTCTTGCCAAGTTCTTCTTCTTCCTCGGGGGAGCCATCCCAGGGGCACAACAGCCAGTCGGCATCTGTACCGCCGGTAAAGTTGGCCTTAAGGTCCGCCAAACTGTCGCAGGGGCGAATATGGCTATCGCGGAAATTGAGCTGACGCTGCAGCAGGCTGTTCTGCACATCGTCAAGCAAAGCTACGGCATTGTTCACAAACTCTTCTTCAGAGATGAAGCTCTTTTCGTTGGACGCTTGGTCGCGGCGGGCAAGGCAAATGGAACCTTTCTCCAAGTCGCGCGGGCCGATTTCGACACGCAGCGGCACGCCTTTCTTAATCCAGTCCCACTTCTTGGTACCACCGTTAATATCACGGGTATCCACCTGAACACGCACGGGTAATCCGTGGTAGCTCATGGCACTGAGCTTGTCGGCAAGGGCTTGGCAATGGTCGAGAATGGCCTGCTTGGTATCTGCCTTGGGAGTCACGGGGATGATGACAATCTGCTTGGGTGCCACGCGGGGCGGGCAAACAAGGCCGTCATCGTCAGAGTGAGCCATAATCAGCGTACCAATCATACGGGTAGATACACCCCAAGAGGTGGTCCAAGCAAACTGGCGCTCATTATTGCGACCTGCAAAAGAAATATTCTGTGCCTTGGCAAAGTTCTGGCCAAGGAAGTGGGACGTACCGGCTTGAATAGCCTTACGGTCTTGCACCATAGCCTCTACGGTAAAGGTGCGCACAGCCCCGGGGAAACGCTCGTGGGCTGTTTTTTCACCGGGAATGGAAGGCACGGCGAGCACATCTCGCTGGAAGTCCTCGTACACCTTGTGCATCACGGCAGTTTCCTCTTCGGCCTCTTCGCGCGTTTCGTGGGCGGTATGGCCTTCTTGCCACAAGAATTCGGCCGTACGCAGGAAGATGCGGGGGCGCATTTCCCAACGCATCACGTTGCACCACTGGTTCACCTTGAAGGGGAGGTCTCGGTAACTCTCTAACCAACGGGAGAATGCAGCACCGATTACCGTCTCGGACGTGGGGCGAATCACATACTTATCCGTCAGCTCGCCGGAGGGTATCATCTTGGTCTTACCGGTTTCCGGGTCTTTTACAGCCTCCAAACGGTGGTGCGTCACCACGGCACATTCAGTAGCAAAGCCCTCAGCATGCTCAGCTTCTTTCTCAAGGTAAGAAACCGGTATAAGCATGGGGAAATATGCGTTGGTGTGCCCGGTACGTTTAAACTCGGCATCCATCTGCTGTTGAATGAGCTCCCAAATGGCGTAGCCCCAAGGTTTAATAACCATACAACCGCGCACCTCAGAGTTCTCTGCGAGGTCGGCGGCCTTAATGACTTGCTGATACCACTCGGGGAAATCCTCCGCGCGAGTGGGTGAAATTGCGTTCTGTTGTGCCATACAAGATGAGATTCTAATGAATTATGAAAAAAAGTCAATACCATACGCATGACGACATGGCAAAAATGTCACAAAAGGCCGAAATTATTCCTATTGACCTACTTGGCGTTATGTGATAGCATGGTGTCAATATGATACACTGCAGCATCAGCACACTCATTGGGGGCACTCCGTTGATGGAGCCGGTTAATTATAATAAGAACCATGGTTTAGCAGTGCGGTTGCTGTGTAAGTTGGAGTACCTGAACCCGACGGGCTCTGTCAAAGATAGGGCAGCAAAGTTCATTATAGAGGCAGCAGAAGCCAACGGGCAGCTTCAAGAAGGTGGCACCATTATTGAACCCACCAGTGGCAACACGGGTATAGGGCTGGCGGCCTTGGCCACGGCCAAGGGGTACCGCGCCGTTATGGTAATGCCCGATACCATGAGTGCCGAGCGCCGCAATATACTCAAGGCATACGGTGCAGAAGTAGTACTCACCCCGGGGGCAAAGGGCATGAAAGGCAGCATTGCAAAAGCAGAGGAGCTGCAGCGCAACATTCCCGGTGCCATTATTGCCGGGCAGTTTGAGAACCCGGCCAATTCTGCAGCTCATTATGCCACCACCGGCCCGGAGATTTGGGCAGATACGGCAGGGCATGTGGATATACTGGTAGCCGGCGTGGGTACCGGTGGAACACTGACCGGCACGGCTAAGTTTCTGAAGGAGAAAAACCCACAGCTGCATGTAGTGGCAGTGGAGCCTGCGGCGTCGCCCCTGCTCAGCGGTGGGGCGGCGGGGCCGCATGCTATTCAGGGCATTGGCGCCAACTTTATTCCTGACGTGTTGGAACGAGCCCTGATTGATGAGGTGATAACCGTTGATAATGACGTACCTTTCTGCACAGCCAAAGAGCTGGGCACCGCAGATGGCATATTGGTGGGCATATCCTCCGGCGCAGCGTTATGGGCTGCCACGCAGGTAGCGCAGAGAGAAGAAAACAGAGGCAAGACTGTTGTGGTCATTCTGCCGGACTCTGCAGACCGTTATTATTCAACCCCGTTATTTGCATGAAACCGCAAATCAATTACCATTTGTACCTTGTCACCGATGAGGTGGAGCGCTGCCGCTACGGCTTGGTAGAAACTGTTCGCCGCGCCGTTGAGGGAGGTGTCACCTTGGTTCAATATCGCTCCGAAAAGCTCAGCCATGAAGAGCAAAAAGCCCAAGTACTACCCTTGCAAGCATACCTGCGCAGTGTGGGGGTGCCGCTTATTATCAATGATAATGTGCAGCTGGCGGTGGAGATTGATGCAGATGGCATACACATTGGGCAAGATGACATGCCGGTAGCTCAGGCACGCGCCCTCATCGGCCCGAACAAGATTCTGGGGCTTACCGTTACCACAGCAGAACAAATGGCAGCGGTGGATACCGCATTGGTAGACAACATCGGTTGTGGCCCCGTGTTCCCCACCATTACTAAAGATGACGCCCCACCACCCATGGGGGTTGAGGGCTGGGCCGCGTTGGCCAGCACCAGTCCCCTGCCCATTGTGGCCATCGGCGGGCTTAACAAAGAGCGCACCGCTGCCATACGCGCCACGGGCTTGGCTGCGGGCGTGGCCGTGGTGTCTGCCATTTGCGCCGCAGAAGATCCCACCCAAGCAGCACGAGACCTGTCATGAACACACTCAACCGAACCGCAGCAGAAGTATTGCAACACCTGCGCGAGCAAAAACCGCTTATTCTCAATTTAACCAATAATGTGGTGCAAAGCATTACAGCCAACCTGTTGCTGGCTGTTGGGGGAGTCCCGGTAATGCTGACCCATACGGAGGAAATACGAGACCTGCTTCACAGCTGTGCCAACGGCTTGCTGATAAATGTAGGCACACTTTCCGTACAGCAGGCAGCCACCATGCGCGCCGCCGTGGCAGATGCCACATCTGCCGGTGTCCCCTGGGTGCTGGACCCCGTAGCCGTGGGGCTTCTCAAGTTCCGCACTCAAGTATGCACGGAGCTGCTGCAAACGCCCCCCGCCATGATTCGCGGTAATGCCTCTGAGATTATTGCTTTGGCCGGGGCAGAAGGCGCCCTATGCCGCGGGGTGGAAAGCTCGGAGGATAGCGCCGCCGCTCTACCGGCTGCTAAAGCATTGGCGCTCAAAACAGGTGCAGCCGTACTGGTAACGGGTGAAACGGATTACGCCACAAATGGCACCCGCACCATTACCTGCCGCAATGGCCACGTGCTGATGACGCGAGTAACGGGTGTCGGCTGCTCTATGGGTGCCCTCAGCGCCGCATGCATGGCCGTGGCAGACAATGCACTGGATGCCGCATTTGCCTCTGCCGCCATACTCGGCTTGGCAGGTGACCGCGCCGCGGCTCACCATACACACCCGGGCAGCTTTGCCGCTGCCCTGCTTGATGAGCTGGATGCCATAACGCCGCAAGACCTGATGCAAAATGCACTTTTGACAGAAATCTGACGCGAAGCAACTTGACGCAGCTTAACTGTTTTGATAGAATACAAAGCATCATGAGAGTGGTAGAAGCAAGAATCGAAATCCCGATGGGGAGCCGCAATAAGTATGAGGTAGATGAACGCACGGGGCGCATTAAGCTTGACCGTGTGTTGTACTCCTCCGTATACTACCCCGCAGAATACGGGTTTATCGAGCACACCAGGTACTTGGACGGCGACCCTCTGGATATTCTGGTATTCACCTCTGCCCCCACCTTCCCCGGCTGTTATGTAGACTGCCGCATTATCGGTGGTATGGATATGATAGACTGCGGAGAGCCGGATGTCAAAATACTGGCCGTCAATGTAGGTGACCCTCGCTACGACCACATCAACACGCTGGAGGACTTGCCCCCGCACTACCTGCAAGAGATTCAGAACTTCTTCCGCACCTACAAAACATTACAAAACAAAGTGACCGAGGTAGGCGAATTCTTTGGCGTAGAGCGAGCCTGTGCCATTCTGGATGAATCGTTCATCCGCTTTGCTGAAGGCTTAAGACCGTAATAGCAGATAATACCATGATACGAGTAAAAGTAATACAAAAAGGATTATCAGAAGAAAATCCCTACACCGTAGAAAGAGACGGTTGTCTTTTCATATACGACACCAAATGTACAGAGTATGATTGGTTGATGGTGTACGATTGCAAGTTGTAAAATCAAATGCGACACCGAAAGCCCCTCCCCAAAAGTCTCCATAGGAGCCCAAACTGCCCTAGCAGGATGGGGGGATAGGGGGAAGGACGGCAATGAGTCCTTCCCCCTTGTGGAAGCGATGAAATAA
>JAZNGY010000096.1:0-5085 GCA_045576695.1 Akkermansia sp. | reverse complement strand
GCATTGTGAAAAGCTGCACTCTTGGGATGATATTTCAACCCTTGCAGAACGCTTTGGTGTGCAAAGCAACCTTGTGTTCATTGACTGCGGTTATCAGAGCTATGAAGTGTATGGGCATTGTGCAGAGAAAGGCTGGACTGCTCTTATGGGTGATAAGCGAACTACGTTTACACATCGTCAGAAAGATGGCAAGCAGGTGGAACGCTTCTACTCGCCTAAGCGCCAAGTCAACCTTGGTTATAGCCGAGTGGCAGATATGTACTTTTGGAGCAACCTAAACGTAAAGGACGCGCTCTTCCGCTTACGCAAAAATACTGAGAAGCCACTATGGGAAGTACCCTCGAATTGTCCTCAGGATTACCTCGATATGCTCGACTCTGAGAGTCGAACCTACGAAAAAGGACGTTGGACGTGGAAGCAAATCGGCGACCGCCCGAACCATTACCTCGACTGCGAAGCTATGCAGGTATGTGGGGCGATTATGCTGAAATTGGTGGGAGGAGAATAAAAGCTCTTGAAAAAAAAGCATTTTTGGTATACTATACAGACATGTTAAAAATCATTAAAATGTTTTGGGTTGAGGGGGTAGCAATAATTGTAGCTGGTGTTATTGTTACAGTGTTGATCCTTACTAATTTACAAAGTTTCATTATAGACGCGTTATCTATTTCTGTTTCCTTTGTTGCTTTATATCGTTCGTATAAGTCCTTTTTTTCCGCTGAAAAGATAACAAAATTCGATTATTATCAAAAATTAAAACAAGCATTAAAGGAAGATAATATAATAACGGCTATAAAAAAGTGGGAAGAAGTATCTGAAATTTATTTTACAGGAGATACTGAGAATTGCAGTGCGATACAAGAGGCTTTTAAGTGGGCTGATTGTGCAAATAATTTAAATATAAATCAGAAAGTAAAATATATTGATTCTTATGTATCAAAGGAAATTCAGCTCCAGACGAGAGCCTATTCTGATAAATATGCACCAATTTTTGATTTTGTGGTGGATGTTTATGAGTATTGGAAATATGATATGTTGCCCGAAAAATATGTTCGTGCACTTTTTGACAAAAAACAGCTAAAAAATCTGTTAAAGTACGGCTCTTATTATTTATATCTCAGTAAAAACCATGATGACGATGAGCATTATAAAGAGGCTATTACTAAATTAGCGGAAGTTGTTGGTTGTCCAATTTGGAATACCGAGATAGAAGTGCAGAGATATTATAAAAGTAGTTTTTTGACATGCCCCCTTGGGCATGAGTAAGATTTATTGCGCACATACCGATGTTGTTGCTACGGATTCCTTGATTGAGAATCCCCGCAATCCGAACCGCCACCCGGAAGACCAGATTATCGCCTTGGCGAAAATCATCCGTCATCAGGGGTGGCGTAATCCTATTGTTGTCAGTCGCCGTTCCGGCTTTGTCGTGAAAGGGCATGGGCGACTTCTGGCAGCTCGTATGCTCGGGCTTGAAAACGTGCCTGTCGATTATCAGGACTACGAGAACGAAGCCGCCGAATGGGCTGATATGGTGGCAGACAACAAGATTGCCGAACTCTCCAATATGGATGAGGACGAGCTGAATGCCATTATCCGAGAACTGGATGGGCAGATTGATTTGGAACTTACGGGCTTCTCCGACTCTGAAATCAACACCATGCTGGCCAGCGTATCGGAGGACTTGGAAGCCGTGCCCGATAATGTCCCGCTAGATGCCGACAATGACAGCACCGTGACCATCCTGCCGTTTATTGCCTACGGAGCCAAGAAAATCTACATGCAGCCGGACGAAGCCGAGCGATTCGAGCGACTGCTCAAGGAGTACAGCTCCGTCCACGGTAACTACAACGGGCTTGCCCTCGAACTCATGGAGTTCGGTGATTCCAACTTCCGCACCGACTCCCATGAAAGCTGAATTCATACCGAACTATCCGCTGGCGCAGTTGAAACCTGCGGATTACAACCCTCGCCATCTGGACGAGGAGAAGTTCGTTCTTCTGCAGGAGAGCCTGCGGAAGTTCGGTGTGATTAAGCCGGTTATCATCAACGGTGAGAATGGTATCCTGACTGCCGGACACCAGCGCACCCGTGCCATGAAAGCCATCGAGCTAACCCATTGTCCGGCTATCCGCTTGCAGGGTATCACCCGCACCGATGAAATCCGCTTCAACCTTTTCCACAACAGCATTGAAACCAACAAGACACCGGTCACGCTAAATCTGGACGATTGCGAGCTTGAACCCGAGACATATTGCTATCTGGAACACGAGCGCATTCAGTTCAAGCGCAACGCAAACGCCCTCATCATTAACGGTATGAGCGGGCTTATCATGCGTTATGGCGGCTGGGGGTCTGTGGTGTGTGACGAAGAGGGGCGTGTCCTGCTCAATTCAGACTACGCCGTAGCTTGCAAGCAACTGCGTGTTCCCTGTCTTGTCTACATGATTCCCCGGGAGCAAGAAGAGGAGATGATGCGCTATCTTTCCATCGACTACGGCCAGTATTACTACGATGCTCTGGGCGTGAAGTCCTACAACCAACTCCATTGCCAGATGCACCGATTGCAGGGCAAGAAATCAAGACTCATTACATCCTCTCTCTACGAGAACCATGTGCTGCCGACCTTGCAGAAGAATGAGCGAACGGTGGACTTCGGAGCCGGGCGTTGTGCTTATGCCAACATGCTCATGAAGCAAGGCTACAAGATGCTGGCCTATGAGCCCCATTTACAGCAGAAAGGCACGCTTAATATCCGTGAAGTAGTGCGTATGATTAAGGTACTCCGCGAAGATATCCGCAAGCATGGACTCATGGATGTGGTCGTACTCGATAGCGTCCTCAATTCCGTGGTGAACAGCCAGTTTGAACACGCTGTACTGACCACCTGCAACGCCTTGTTGAAGCAGGATGGTCGAATCTACATCGGCACGCGCTCGCTGCCGTTTACGGAACGCCTCAAGACGTTCAAGACCTATAACAGCCACGGACGCGATATTCAGTTCCTCGATAAGGAGAACTTCGGGGCAACCTACCGCAGCGGAGTCTGGACAATGCAGCACTTTCATACCCACGACAGCCTCCGCAACCTCCTGCTGGAATACTTCGAGAACGTGGAAATCAAGGGACGAGAAAGCGAGGTCCAGCTATACGCCATTGCCAGCCATCCCCGGAAGCTACCGCGAGCCAAGGTGGAAGAAGCCATTAACGTGGAGTTCAACATGGAATACCCCGGCAACTACCATCACAACATGCACGGCGAGCTGGTGTCAGAAATTATGCAAAGTATTGAACGAGAGCGCAGTTTCTTGTAAATCGAAGCCGATTTTATTTGCAAAAATTGCAGAACTGTGCTATACTGAACAACAAAACAGACGCCATGATTACGATTCGCACACTAAAGGTCAGCGCTCCCTTTTCCTATCTCTGGTTGAAACATGTTACTGGGGTAAATCTGGCAGTCCATTGTGCTCATTGCTTACTGGGGGAATATGACCCGCGTATCAAAGCCAACCTGACCGAAGTCTCGAACATCACGCTGCCGGATACTCCCTACCATTACCTGTGCGGAGTCAGTCGTCCCTATGTGTGGAGCCGAAACTTCCATCTGGCTTTCCGGGAAAAGGAGGGAAGCCTCTTAACCGTTCTGCGTAACGGCATCTTCATTGAGATTGAGAACGCCGAAGAGGTCACGTTCAGCATGGCAGATGCCGACCCGAACGACCCACACTACCGGAGCAAGAACTACCGAACCTGCCGCAACTGGCAGTTTGCGTATAAGATTTCCAAGTTGTTGTAAATAGAAATGCCCCCAGTAGCAGCTGGAGGCATCTCAGGAGAAAAATATCAAAGAACTCGCTTCTTGATGCCCTCATTATACAGAGTAAAAGGCTTTTGTCAATGATTTCTTGAAAAATGGAGTGAAAAAGGGCAATTTTTACTGAGAGAGGAAACGCCCGGCAAGCTGCTACTTGCCGGACGGAGTTTCCAATACTTATCAGATGAAGTTCATCACAAACAGTATTACCTGTAAAATAAGCATTATCAACTCTATCATGATGCGAGTATTCATGATATTTGCTCTCCTCCAGTCAGGTTCACTTGCTGTTCCGAAACCACATGTGGCACATCACTTCAGCAGACAGGACCGGTATACTTTCCGCCGAGAGGTGGTGTGGACACCTACCAACCGGAGCTGGTAGCGGAAGAGCGAGAGGATTCTATCAGATAAATACCTTATGAGCAAGTCTGGAAGAGTGTTGATTTTTGACATGCCCCCAAAGGCATGTTCAAGTACATTCTCAATCGACTGACGGAACGCTCCACATGGCTGGGCGTCATTGCCCTTGCAACTGCATGCGGAGCCACTATTGAAGCGGCTATTGCCGAGCAGATCATCGCCGCTGGCATGGCGGTGGCTGGTCTGATTGGCGTAGTCACCAAGGATAAAACTGAAACAAAGAAGGAGGACTCCGACAATGGCTGATACTCTGGCACAGGTACAGAAAGACGTGCGCTTCTGGCAGCGTCTGCTGACCTTTGCCGGGTATAAGCCCGGTAAGGTGGATGGCGTGAATGGTCGCAAGACCAAAGCCGCCGCCCAAGAGTGGCAGAACGATGCCGAACGCATCAAGGCTGAAATCGGTAGCTTCGATGAGCGCTCCGAGCGTAATATCGCCACGCTTACGCCCGAGACTCAGCGAGCCGCCCGCATCTGGCTCAAAGCTGCCAAGGCAGTAGCCGATGCCGAGGGCTACGATGTCCGCATCATCTGCGGAACCCGCACCTATGCTGAGCAGGATGCGCTCTATCGTAAGCGCCCGCGCGTGACCAAAGCTCGCGGTGGCCAGAGCATGCACAATTTCGGCATTGCTTGGGATATCGGTATCTTCCGGGGCAAAGAATATCTTGGCGACCATGCCCTATACGCCAAAGTAGGCAATCTCTACAATCAGGTGCCGGGCATCACCTGGGGTGGTACGTGGAAATCCTTTGTGGATGAACCGCACTACCAGCTCGAAAAGTACAGCAGCAGCTCCGCTGCCCGCAACGCTTTTGAGGTATGAGTGCTAAAGGACTGTTTAC
>JAZNGY010000095.1:0-1722 GCA_045576695.1 Akkermansia sp. | reverse complement strand
GTATCTTCGGGCCCGTGGCTCGCGAGCTTCGTGAAAAAGGCTTCATGAAGATCGTGTCCCTCGCCCCCGAGGTGCTCTGATACCGTTAGGTATTTGTTGAATCTCAGGCCCGGTTGCTTCCACTCAGCAGCCGGGCCGGTTGCTTTGTTTGTGTGCTTATTATGCCCTCGCGCAATTGCTGTATAAATTTTTTCTTGACTCGTGAGTGGGGTATGTTAGTATATATGTCATACCTCAACGATGCTGTTTTTTGGGGAAGATTGTAATAAAAAACTCACTTTGTAACGATAATGCGCTATTATTACGTTTCGAATAAGAACGGCAAACAGGATGGTCCGTACGATGAATCTACCCTGTTTTTTTTGATAAAAAATCATACATTTTCACCCGATTGTTACATATGGTGCGAGGGGATGCCCAGTTGGTTGCCTTTTCGTCAGGTGTTTCCGCCGAGGGGTCAAGCTCATAAGAGTTCCCCCCGTTCTTCGTACATGCCTCCTGTTACGGTAACGGCAAAAAAGGGGAGGATGGGCATATACTTGGGTATTATTATACCTGTGGTGTTGGCATTGACGGCGCTGGTATGTTGGTTTGCCTTTTCTAATCCCATATCTACACCGGAAGAGTTATATGCGCATATATCCGAACAATGCCCGCAATATTGCACTCGCTATTATGAAAATCACAAAGATGATTTCAAGGATGAAGTCGACGGTGGTTTTCAAAAGATGAATGTTGCTTGGCGTTTTGCCGTTATATGTAACTCAGGAGATGCAGCTGAGTATTTGTTAAGTTGTAAAGAGTATAGCGAGGAAGAGCTTCAATATTCATTAAAGAAAGCTGTAGAAAGGGGGGCTGATCAAGTTGTTGCCGTATTGGCTGAGCATGGCGTTACCCTGAATAATCCGCAATGGGGTGATTGGATTATGGTAGCTATTCTTCACTATGAAAAACGCTTTGAGCAACGCGACCATGGGTATACGGATAAATATTATGCAACTCGTAATTTCAGAAAATGTGCAGAAATCCTTTTGAGCAATCCCAATTGTAAAAGTGAGTCTGATAAAAAGAGGCTTGCTCGCATAATATCAAAGTTGGAAAAACACGATAAGGAATTTGCAGCCTTCCTGAAGCAGGAGTTGTTGTGATATTCGGACATCAACGCTGTTTTCAGCTTGCGTCGGGCAGGGGGCTTTGGTACACTGAGGGTGTATGAAGCACCTGTCACTCATGCCCCTCCTTGCGCTGAGCCCTCTGTGCGCGCAAGAAACCGCCCCGGCCACACCTTCTGCTGTAACTGCCCACGGAGGCGCAAAGGACCATACAGGCGCATTTTGACGCCTCTACGGTGGAGCTGCGCGCGCTGCACCGGTTGCTCAGCGGCATCAAGACGGCGGAGGAGGCCCAGGCGCTGCACCCGGAGCTTGCTGCCGTGGTAGCGCGGTATGATGCGTGCATGAATGCCATCCCGGAGGACACCGTTCCCACGGATGAGATGCTCAAAGATTGGCGTGCCGCCCACCGTGAGCTGCGCAAGCTGTGCGAGCGTGAGGATTTTGTGGCGCTGGTGTGGGTGAGTGAGCCGCTCCGATTCGTCGCGACGACGGCTCTGTGCTCCGCTTCGACACCAACGCTGTGGTTGTGATCGATAAGGACAACAACCCCAAGGGCACCCGTATCTTCGGGCCCGTGGCTCGCGAGCTTCGTGAAAAAGGCTTCATG
>JAZNGY010000094.1:0-15129 GCA_045576695.1 Akkermansia sp. | reverse complement strand
GCCGTGGGGGTGATACCATGACACCGGTTTTTTGTGGAAAGTTGTAAAGAAGATGAGCCAGGTAATTTGAAGTACGAGTTAAGAGATTCAAAATACGAAGTAATAGTTAGGCATACAGCCGTAATGACAGCGGCAACTCATACGTGGCTTTGCAACACTGCCCCGCATGCGCCAGGCTCTGAACTTCGTACCTCGTATATCGTAATTCGTACATTCAAACTCCAATTTATCGGGCTGCTGCATCTTATCAACTGCAAAATCTTTAACAGTGCCATTCGTAATTCTCGTATCTCAAATCTTTGGGGTATGTATGCACAAAATGTGCAGGCGCACTCTTTTTTGTTGTCTTGCAGTGCCATATATGCTAAAGTAATACCATGGTAGTACCAAGCAAGTTTGTAAGAGCCTTACCCCCCACCGTCGGCGCCTGTTTTAAACAATGGGCTGCGTTTTTGTATGACTCTGTGCCCTTTCTGATGCCCGACAGCAAGCTGCACTCATACGCCCATACAGAGCGCGTGCTGCTGCATGCCCTGCTCATCGGCAGCACAGAGGCAGATGCCGAGCCCCGCACCCTTACCATCTTGGCCCATGCCGCCGTTTTCCACGACACCCGCCGCACAGAAGAGGGTAAAGAAACCGGCCACGGCGCTCGCGCTGCCGAGTTCTATGAGGAATTCTGCCGCTCTCACCCCGAGCTAACCTTCTTGCCCGAGGCCGCCTGCATCATGCGCTGGCACGACCGCCACGACCAACACGGCAAAGAAGACATCGCTCGCCTCTTCCCCGATTCTGCCGCCTACGTCACCCAACTCTACAAAATATTCAAAGACGCCGATGCCCTGGACCGCTGGCGCCTCGGCCGCCGCGGCCTCAATCCCGACTTCTTGCGCACCGACAAAGCCACCCACCTCTCAGACTTCGCCCGCACCCTCGTCATGCTCACCTCGCAGGGCTGATAATCCATCGCCCCGCGTGTATGCGGGGCTTCTCCAAATTGGGAGCAAAATGCAGCAAATTCCCGAAAATCGGGAGTCTTATATTCCCGATTTTCCGGAATTTGATTGACAAGACTCCAAAAATGGTGCATGATGAATCTATGAGTAGGCAGAAGTTGTATTATCGCACGATGAGACGGAAAGTAGAGGAGTTGTCCGAATACTTTCCCTGTGTCATGGTTACAGGGGCTCGTCAGGTGGGAAAATCGACCCTTTTGCGAGAGATATTGCCACCGGGGATGGGGTATGTGACACTAGATGATTATGTACAGGCAGAGCAAGCAGAAGAAGACCCGAGTGCTTTTTTGGAAAGGCACGGGGTACCTTTGTGTATAGATGAGATACAATATGCACCACGATTGATGCGAGCCATAAAGGTGAAGGTGGATGCTGATAGAAATCCCGGTATGTATTGGCTTACGGGGTCTCAGCGCTTTCACATGATGAAAGGTGTAACAGAGAGTTTGGCCGGTCGTATCGGGATTTTAGAGTTAGCCGGTATGTCTCAGCGAGAGATGGTGGGAAAAGGCGAGAGTGCCATGCCATTTAATCCGGAAAAAGCCGCAGATATGATGGAAGGCTCAGTTGTTTGTGATATACGCGCTCTGTATGAGCGTATTTGGCGTGGGGGATATCCTCAGCTGATTCAGTACCCGAGTATGCCGGTGCATGATTTTTTTAGCTCCTATTTGCAAACATACGTAGAGAGAGACGTGCAGAGTTTGTCTCAAGTGGGAGACAAAAGTGCCTTTGTTAAGTTGATGCGGTCTGCTGCGTTGCGCACCGGGCAGCAATTGGTATATAGTGATTTGGCCAGAGATGCGGATGTATCTCCTAAAACGGCTGCGGCATGGGTTTCTATTTTGGAGGCATCCGGTATTGTTGCGCTGTTACCGCCGTATCATGTCAATACGTTAAAGCGCTTGAGCAAAAGTCCTAAACTTTACTTTTTGGATACCGGGTTCTGCTCTTGGTTGGCGGGGTTTGAATCCATGGAGGCTTTGATGCGTAGCCATATATCCGGTGCTATGTTAGAGACTTGGGTGTTTGGGCAGTTATGGCGAAGTTTCTCCAATTTCGGTAAATCACCCAATCTCTATTATTTCCGTGATTTGAACGGCGCAGAGGTGGATTTTGTGATGGTTAAAAACCATTGCTTGTATCCCATGGAGGTAAAGCAGAGCAATCGTCCCACGATGAGCGATTTGAAAGGTGTTTTTAAAATTCCCACTGCTGATTATGACCTGAAACCCGGAATTGTGTTTTGTACCGCTTCTACCCTTATTCCATTAAAGGAAGGAGCCGTGGCATTTCCTATATCCGCTCTCTGAAAATCGGGAGTCATGTATTCCCGATTTTCGGGAATTTGTCCGCTAAGAATACAAAAAATCGGCTGAAAGGAATCACCTTATCACGATAACATGCCCCTAACTTCTTAAATTGTAAATGGTAAATGGTAAATCGTAAATTACATTTTCTCTAATTGTTCACACTCGTAAGAGGCTTGCTTTCTCCACCGCGTTGGGGCTAGCGAGTGGCGCATCACCTCACCCGCGCCCAAAAACGCCGTGCCTCCTTTCGCAGCATGGGGCTCATGTAGCGCGTACGCAGCAGCGTGCAGTCCCTGTGCCCCATCTCCAGCTGCAGCTCCGGCAGGTTGCGGAAGTATGAGGCGTGGTAACTCGCAAAAGTGTGTCGGCACACATCCGGCACCCAGTGCGCAAACCCCGCCGCCTGCCGTAACTCTCGCCAGCGGCGTTGCCAATTTTTGGGTATTAAGCGCTCTTGCGGGGCAAGTTGTTTCACCCCGCGCAGCGGCACCACACGCCCGCCCCCCGTCTTGCTCTTTTGCGGGCGCACAATCACCACCCGCTCTCGCCAGCAAAAATCCTCTGCCCGCAAGCGGCTCACCTCCGCAGGCCTTATGCCACTGTATAACAACAGGTTTACAGATAACTTCATATCCCGAAACCGCGGCTGCTCCACCACCTGCTGCAAGCGCTGCACCTCCTCCGGCGCCAAGGGGGCCTTGGGGGCCTCTACCACGCGTGGCACCTCAATACGCGCCACCGGATTCGCATCGCACCACTCGCGCCGTACCCCATAGGCAAACACACTGTGCAGCATAGCCCGCCCTTTGATATACATGCTCTTGCTATGCCCGAATGCCTGTTGCAATATCTCTCTGCATTGGGCCGTAGTCATCGCCCTCAGCGGTAATTCTGCCACCTGCGGTACATTCAAGAGCTTCCTTAAAAAATACCGTAAATCGCGCCGTGTCGTTGCCCAGCAATCATGCCGAGCCTCCACACTCGCCCACCCCGCTTCTGCAAAACTCACCGTTCGCTCCCTCATGGCCAAGGCCTGTAGCCCTGCATCTACAATGTTTTCGCATTGCATGATAACCTGCCCACCCCCCACGCTTGCCTCAGCAATGTATCCGCCCCGGCGCAAGCGCGCCACCACCGCACATACCACCTGCGCCGCCGCCAATACCCCTATACCCGTACTCTTCAGCAACGTCACCGCTGCTGCCTCCTCCTGTGTTCTCTCTGTTGTTATTTCTGCATTCATGATTATGAAAGATGATTGTCAAACTGAATCTGTTTTTACGCTTGTAAATAATGAGATAGAGTCTATTTCATAGTAGAGGAAGAAACAAAACAATATACTCAAGTGCAATTACTTTTCACGATAGTCAATAAATTGAGGTTTGGATTAAAATATCATCTTTCATAATGATATATACTTATTACCGGCGGGGAAAGCATCGTCGGTGTGTGGTTCTATGCAATCTACTCTTCGTGCTGTTCTTGCTGATATCCGTTCCGCTACTGCTGACCTTTCAGAAGCAGAGAAAGGTCATCGTTTTGAGGTGTTGATGAAGCGTTACTTCCAAACCGACCCTACCTACAAAGCACGCTTCTCCGATGTATGGCTTTGGAGTGAATGGCCTTATGCCAAAGGGCATGATGTTGGTATTGACCTCGTAGCCAAGGAGGCTGATAGTGACCGCTACATCGCTATTCAATGTAAGTTCTACGCTCCTGATTACCTCATCAACGCCCATGATGTAGATACTTTCTTTATGGCTCTCAATTCCTCAGTGAAGACAGAGCACAGTGACAAGGATAAGTTCGCAGGTGGTATCATCGTGGCCACGACCGACCATTGGAATAAGGTATTGCTGGATGCGCTGTTGAAGCAGCACATTCCCTGTCAGCACATAGGCTTATCTGATTTGGAAGCCATTGATGTAGATTGGGATGCTCTCAATAAGGGTAAAGCATGCGACATCATCAAGTATGATGCTCGTCCCCATCAGCGTGAAGCCATTGATGCTGTGATGGAGGGTTTCAAGTCTGCTGACCGTGGCAAACTCATCATGGCATGTGGCACAGGTAAGACTTTTACAGCCCTCCGATTGACTGAGGAATACACCAATGGTAAGGGCTGTGTCCTGTTCCTGGCTCCCTCTATCGCTCTCGTAGCCCAGAGCCTTCGTGAATGGATGAGCCAGACCCTCTGTAAAATCCATCCCATCGCGGTGTGTTCCGATGGTAGTGCCTCTTCCATTGATGACCTCAATGACCTCTCTGCTCGTGACCTGCCTGCTCGTGCTACTACCGACCCTGCAACCATCTCTCAACTTTATGGTAAGTTCAAGGATAGCCATCTGACGGTTATCTTCTCCACTTACCAATCCATTGAGAAGTTGCACGAGGCTCAGAAAGTAGGTGCTCTGCCTGAATTTGACCTCTGCATCTGTGATGAAGCCCACCGCACCACAGGCGTATCCTTGGTGGATGCCAAAACAGGTAAGCATAATGAGAGCCACTTCGTCAAGGTTCATCAGCAGGACTACATCGCATGTCGTAAGCGTATTTACATGACCGCTACGCCCAAGATTTATGCTGAAAGTGCTCGTCAGAAGGCCAAAGATGCTAATGCAGAACTGGCTTCAATGGATGACCGTTCCTACTTCGGTGATGAGTTCTTCCGATTGCCGTTCTCTCGTGCTGTTCGTGAAGGCCTGCTTACCGATTACAAGGTGCTTATCCTCTGTGTTGATGAGGACTATGTGAAGGACATCTTGGATGAACATCTCCAACATGAAGAGACAGGTGCTCTGGAATTGGATGAAGCCGTGCGTCTTGTTGGTTGCTATAATGGTCTGCGTAAGAAGGTGATGCTGCCCTCCAAGCCTGCTGCAAACAGTGAAGATGGTGAAGCCTATGACCCCTCTCTGCCTGACTTGCTTGCCTATGATGAGGACTTCCTTACCTCTGACCCTGCTCCGATGAAGCGTGCGGTATCCTTTGCTAATGTGATTGCTGCATCCAAGAAATACACTGAGATGTGGGGGCAGGTTGTGGAGGCTATCCGTAAGCATGATGATACTGATACCTCATTCATTGACAGTGAGATGCGACATGTTGATGGTAACATGGACATGAGTGAGCGTGCTGCTCTGCTCTCTTGGCTCAAAGGCAACGCAGGAACGAATGCTTCTCATGGTGTGGCTGAGTGTCGTGTGCTCTCCAATGCTCGCTGTCTGTCCGAAGGTGTGGATGTCCCCTCTTTGGATGCCGTGATGTTCCTTGCTCCTCGTAAATCTCAGGTAGATGTGGTTCAGTCCGTAGGGCGTGTGATGCGCCGTGCTGAGGGCAAGAAGTTCGGTTACATCATTCTTCCCATCGGCATCTCCCCCAAGGATAAGCCTGAGGATGTTCTTGATAGGGATGAAAAATACAAGGTAGTGTGGGATGTTCTGCAAGCCCTGCGTTCTCACGATGACCGCTTCAATGCTGAAATCAACTCTATTGAACTCAATAAGGGGCGTGGTAAGCGTATCGTGGTAGGTGGTGTCACTGGCAAGAAGAAAGGCAAACGCGCAGGCAAAGACAAGGGGGATGAAAAGGAAAACAAGCCTGATGATACATTCATTCAGCCCACACTTGACTTGGAATTTGAGAAAGAACTCTCCTCTTGGACAGATGGAATCCTAGTCAGAACCGTTCAGAAGTGCGGTGACAGGCGTTACTGGGAGGATTGGGCAAAGAACATCGCCAAGATTGCTGAGCGTCAAATAGATGCTATCAACGACCTTTTAGACAAGGGTATCGGCTTGGAGGAGTTCCAACTCTTCCTTTCAGGCCTGCGTGAGAATACGAACCCTGCTATTACGGAGGCCGATGCCATTGAAATGTTGGCTCAGCAGTTTATCAGCCGTCCTGTGTTCAATGCTCTCTTTGAGAAGTATCAGTTCGCAGAGAATAATCCTGTCTCCAAGACGATGAACGACATGCTGGACATCGTGCGTGATAATACCAATGCTGCTGACCTCCGAGAACTGGAACGTTTCTACCACTCTGTGAAAGACCGTGCTCAGAGCATTGATAACGCAGCAGGTCGTCAGCAAGTGGTGGTGGAACTTTACGATAAGTTCTTCAAGCAGGCCTTCCCCAAGATGTCCGAGAAACTGGGTATCGTCTATACCCCCATCCCTGTGGTAGATTTCATCGTTCATTCCGTCCATAAGGTTCTGCAAAACGAATTCGGTATCAAGGATGGTTTAGGGGCACAGGGCGTGAAGATACTTGACCCCTTCACAGGCACAGGTACCTTCATCGTCCGTGCTATCCAGAGCGGTCTCATCAGGCGTAGCCAACTACCATACAAGTATCGTAACGAACTGTTTGCTTGTGAAGTGGTGCTGCTTGCCTACTACATCGCCTGTGTGAATGTGGAGGTGGCTTATCATGGTGTGATGAAGCAGGAGGAATATGAGCCGTTCAATGGCATCTGTCTGACTGACACTTTCCGTATGGATGGCAACAGTGCCAACGATAAAGACTTGTTCGCAGCCTTTGAGGATAACGGTGAGCGTGTGAAGAACCTCTGCAAGCAGGACATCCGTGTGATTATCGGTAATCCTCCTTATTCAGCCAAACAAGAGTCTGCTAACGATAACAATCAGAATGAAGCCTATCCTTACTTGGATGAGCGAATTGCACAAACTTATGTGTTAGGGACTAAGGTAACGAACAAGAACAGTCTCTACGACTCCTACATCCGTGCATTCAGATGGGCTTCCGACCGAATAACCGATGATGGTATTCTAGCGTTTATTACTAATGGTGCATACATAGATAAAAACACAGCAGAAGGGTTTAGACGCTCCCTTATGAATGAGTTTGACTCTATCTTTTGCTTCAATCTTAGAGGTTTTATTAGAGGCAAAAGCGGACAGAACGCAAAGAAAGAGGGGCAAAACATCTTTGATATTATGACAGGTGTTGCAATAACGCTTCTCATCAAAAAGAAAAACCATGTTGCTGGTCAGCAGGCGACACTACATTATCACGACATCGGTGATTATCTCTCTCGTGAGCAGAAACTGGAACGAATCCAAGAGTTCGGTAACTACTCCACAATTCCGTGGCAAATTCTCACCCCTGATGAACATGGCGATTGGCTCAATCATCGAACCTCTGGGTATGAGAAGTTCCTGCCCATCGGCGATAAAGCCACCAAAGGCAAGCCAGATACGAAGGCTGTATTCACGCTCTTTTCAGGTGGTGTAAAGACAGGTCGAGATGTGTGGTGTTACAATTTCTCTAATCAAAGGCTTGCAGAAAACATGCGAGCAACCATAGAGTTTTACACATCATGCCTTGGTAATGAGGTTGTTTATGATACAACACGCATCAGTTGGACAGGAGAAGTAAAAAACGCTCACGGTAAGAACAAGCATTCCGTTTATGATGCTACCAAACAAAGAATTGCTACTTACAGACCGTATTGTAAGGTTTGTCAATACTTTGACCCCTTATGGAATACTCGTCCATACCAGATGCCTAAACTTTATCCCTCTCCTCTGCACAAGAATTTAGTTATCACTATCCCTGGGGTTGGCATCCGCAAGTCTTTTAGTTGCCTTGTTCATGATACAATTACAGACTTGAATTGTCAGGATGCAGGTGGTCAGAACTTCCCCCTCTATTGGTATGAGGAACGCAATGCCGATGCACTGATGCTTGACCTTGGTATGGAAGCCGATGCTGGTGATTATAAACGCCACGATGGCATCTCCGACTTTGGATTGAAACAGTTCCGCACAGCCTATGGAGACCCCAAGATTAGCAAGGAGGACATCTTCTATTATGTCTATGGCCTGCTGCACAGCCCTGAATACCGCACACGCTTTGAGAACGACTTGAAGAAGGAACTGCCACGCATTCCCTTTGCCAAGGATTTCCGGGCATTCTCCAATGCTGGCAGAAAGTTGGCAGAACTCCATCTGAACTACGAGACCATTGAGCCGTGGCCAGTCAAGGAGGTATCCAATGGCAACTACCGAGTGACCAAGATGCGTTTCCCCAAGAAGGGTATTCGTCACACCATCCACTACAATGACACCTGCACGCTCTCAGAAATCCCTGAGGAAGCCTACGAATACATCGTCAATGGCAAGTCTGCTATTGAGTGGGTCATGGAGCGTTACAAAGTGGATAAGGATAAAGACAGTGGCATTGTGAATGACCCCAACGACTGGTGCGATGAGCAGGGCGACCCTCGTTACATTATAGACCTTGTGAAGCGTGTTATCCGAGTGAGCATGGAGACGATGTCGATAGTTAAGGCATTGCCGCCAATCAATGAATTGTGATGAGGTATATATTATTATGCGTGGGCATAATGAGAAACATGAACACTAAATCGGAGTTTGAATGTACGAATGACGATATACGAGGTACGAAGTTCAGAGCTAGGCGCCTGCGGCGCAGTGTTGCAAAGCCGCGCATGAGTTGCCGCTGTCATTACGGCTGTATGCCTAACTATTACTTCGTATTTTGAATCTCGTAACTCGTACTCCAAATTACCCGGCTCATCTTCTTTACAACTTTCCCAAAAACCGGTGCCGTGGTATCACCCCCACGGCACCGGTAAAAAAGTTTGTTGTGATATTCGGCTTGAATGAGTATAAAACTTTAAACATCAAAGATTCAACATCAAACATTACTTCTTCATTGCCGCGCGGATAAGCTCTGCGCACTCGGTATGGCCACGGCGCTCGGCTACATCAAGGGCAGAATCAAGGTTAGTAGCGCCTTTCTTGAGCAGCAACTGAACGATATCCATATGGCCACCACCAGCAGCGCCACCAAGCCCCTCGTTCGGGTCAGCGCCTTTGACGAGCAGCAACTGTACGATGTCCGTATGCCCACCACGAGCAGCGACATAAAGCCCCCGGTTGTAGTCAGTAGCGCCTTTGGAGAGCAGCAACCGAACGATATCCGTATGACCACCCTCTGCTGCGGCCCAAAGCCCATTGTCGAAGTCAGTAGCGCCTTTGGAGAGCAGCAACCGAACGATATCCGTATGGCCACCCTCTGCTGCAAAACGAAGCCCAAAGTTCGGGTGAGCGCCTTTGTCGAGCAGCAACCGAACGATATCCGTATGGCCACCCTCGGCAGCGCCATCAAGCCCCGCGTTCGGGTGAGCGCCTTTGGAGAGCAGCAACCGAACGATATCCATATGGCCACCCTTAGCAGCGCACCAAAGCCCCTTATCCGGGTGAGCGCCTTTGGAGAGCAGCAACCGAACGATATCCATATGGCCACCCTTAGCAGCGCCCTCAAGCCCCCGGTTGTAGTTAGTAGCGCCTTTGGAGACCAGCAACCGAACGATGTCCATATGGCCACCCTTACCAGCGACATAAAGCCCCTTATCCGGGGCAGCGCCTTTGGAGAGCATCAATTGTACGATGTCCATATGGCCACCACCAGCAGCGCCTCTAAGCCCCGCGTTCGAGTCAGCGCCTTTGGAGAGCAGCAACTGTACGATGTCCATATGGCCACCACCAGCAGCGCCTCTAAGCCCCGCGTTCGAGTCAGCGCCTTTGGAGAGCAGCAACTGTACGATATCCATATGGCCACCATAAGCAGCGACCAAAAGCCCCTCGTTGTAGTTAGTAGCGCATTTGGAGAGCATCAACTGCACGATATCCATATGGCCACCCAATGCAGCGCCTCTAAGCCCCCAGTCGTAGTCAGTAGCGCCTTTGGAGAGCATCAACTGCACGATGTCCATATGGCCACCCAATGCAGCGCCCTCAAGCCCCTTGTTGTAGTCAGCGCCTTTTTCGAACATCAACTGTACGATATCCATATGGCCACCCAATGCAGCGCCCCAAAGCCCGCCGTCCGGCTTTTCCCCTTTGTCAAGGCATTGCAGAACCAGCTCTTTGTTACCGGCGGCAGCGGCACCCGTACAATAGATACCCATGTGATTTTTGTCTTTCAGACTTTCTAAAGTAACAGTATCACCCTCATACCCTGCGCGTAAAATCTTTTTTTCCTTTTCCGACCGACCCGATAATTTCATAAGTTTACATAACTTATCGAGAGGAGATGCTGTGGTTATAGAGGTGCCGGGTACAGCATCATCCTTGCAAGATGTAACCACACAGGGCACCGCGAGGAGGGAAAGAAGAAGTAATGCGCGTTTCATCATGTTTTTAATGGTTGGTTGTTGATAAAGAGTACCAAAAATCAACATCTATCAGCCAAGAAGAAAAATAACACGTTTTTTCATTCAATTCAAGCAGTATCCCGGCAAAAAGTGTAGAAGCCCCACAGATGACAATACAGGTAATGCCAATGGGGACCTCTGCACACCGGGGCACAGAAAAATGTATTTTTTAACGCTCTGTTAAACATTTCGGGTGATAAATCGGAGTTTGAATGTACGAATGACGATATACGAGGTACGAAGTTCAGAGTCAGGCGGCGCAGTGTTGCAAAGCCGCGCATGAGTTGCCGCTGTCATTACGGCTGTATGCCTAACTATTACTTCGTATTTTGAATCTCGTAACTCGTACTTCAAATTAGGATATATTTAAATTTTCGGTTGATAAATCAGAGTTTGAATGTACGAATGACGATATACGAGGTACGAAGTTCAGAGTCAGGCGCATGCGGCGCAGTGTTGCAAAGCCGCGCATGAGTGGCCGCTGTCATGACGGCTGTATGCCTGACTATTACTTCGTATTTTGAATCTCGTAACTCGTACTTCAAATTACCATTTATCGGGCTGCCACATCTATCAACTTTATCTTTTGTGATAGATTTTGCTTTTTTTATCACTCTATATTGTTGAATACAACATCTGAACAAACCTGATATTTTAACATTAACCATTATAAAACGTTATGAAATACATATTTATCATTCTTGCACTTATCGTAACGCCCAGTATGATTCCTTTATGCACGGCTATAACGTCTGACATCATCCTGAACTTAAAACGTGATGATGAGACCCGCCATTACATGAAAATGGGGTACTCATATGATGATGCACGTATCGAAGTTGCCTACGACAAGGGGCTTAAGGGTGATATCTGCTATTTGAGCAGGTTGGAGGAAATGAGCCTTATTTCGAGTTATTGTAAAGCCGCTGCCTCTATGGGGCGTAAAGACCATGTGGCTCAGTGCATCATCCAAGGAGCTAACCCGAATGACGGACTTAAGAACGCCGCAAAAGGCGGCCATATAAGTATTGTAGAATACTTGCTCATGAATGGCGCGACGGACTTCAATGGCGCGCTGTCCTCGGCGGCAGAAGGTGGCCACATGAACATCGTGAAGTTGATGCTCGAAAAAGGTGCAACGGACTATAACTACGGGCTAGACTACGCCGCCATGGGAGGCCACATGGACATCGTGCAGTTGATGCTCGAAAAAGGTGCAACGGACTATAACAGCGGGCTTGAAAATGCCGCCATGGGAGGCCACATGGACATCGTGCAATTGATGCTCGAAAAAGGTGCGGAACCTGACATGGGGATGAAAAACGCTGCACGTTTTAACCATAAAGAGATTGTTCAATTATTGCTTGAAAGAGGTGCAGACCCCAACAAGGGGATGGCGGCCGCTGCCAAGCTTAACCATAAAGACATTGCTCAATTATTGCTCGCCGCAGGTGCAAGCCCCAACAAGGGGATTGAAAATGCCGCTTTGGCCGGGCATGAGGATCTCGTAAGTTTCTTTATTCAGAAAGGGGCAGACCCCGGCAAAGGGCTTCACGGTGCAGCCGAGGGTGGGCATATAAATATCCTTAAATCCCTGCTGCGTTACCCCGGTGTGAGTATTCACACTAAAAATATCTTTGGTGAGACCCCCCTTGACAAGGCCAAGCATAATGGTCGAACCGAATGCGTCAAATTCATCCTCTCCGTTTACACCATTTATTGACCTTTCACCTCTCTATATTATTGAATACAATATCTGCATAAACCGAATCATTTAATCTTAACCATTAAAAAATAATATGAAATTCGCACTCTTTATTCTCGCACTTATCGCAACGCCTTGTGTGTTATCCATTTACAAAAGCATCACTACTGACTATTCCCTGTCGTCGGATGCTCGTGAAGGGTTACAAAGTTACACAACAAATGGACTCGAGTCACCATATGACGAAGCTATCCGCGTTGCCTATTCAAAGGGGTATGATGGTGATACCGTTTACTTGAATAAGCAGAAAAAAACAGAGCTTCTTTCCGTCTATCTGGAAGGTGCTGCCTCTGCCGGACATAGAGAGCTGGTGATGCCTTGCATCAACAAAGGGGCTGACCCGAACGCCGGGCTTAGGGGGGCGGCTCGGAATGGCCGTATGGACATGGTGCAGTTGATGCTCGAGTCAGGTGCAACGGACTACGGTATTGGACTTAAAGGTGCAGCCGGAGGTGGCCATATGGACATTATAAAGCTGATGCTTGACAAAGGCGCAAACCCTAACATGGGGCTTACCGGGGCGGCTATGTATAAACGAGTGGCGGTCATGAAGTTGTTGCTTGAGAAGGGCGCAACGGACTATCATGAAGCCTTTGATATGGCTGTTGAGCATCCGGAAATTGCTCAGTTAATATTCGAGAAACACGCACGGTCGTACAACGGTTTTAAGAAACTTGCAAAGCATAACCATCAGCAGATTATTGAGTTGATGCTCAAAAGAGGTGCCAACCCGAACGCGGCACTTGAGGGCGCTGCCGAAGGTGGTCACGGATATATTGTTAAGTTTTTGTTAAAAAAAGGCGCAACGGACTATAATGCGGCGCTTCGGGGTGCAGCCAAGGCCGGTCATATGTACATTGTGAAGATGATGCTCGACAAAGGCGCCGACCCATACGTTGGGCTACACATTGCAGCCGAATATGGGCATACGGAAATCATCAAATATCTGCTTGCGAACACCAATGTTAATATTAACAAGAAAGATGTCTATGGTAAAACACCTCTTGATAAGGCCACACGCAGCGGTAATCCGGAATGCGTAGAGTTCATTCTTGCTGCAGGTGGGGTGTAACAGCCGGCCGAACTTATATTTATCGCCCGGGAAAATATAACAGAGAGTCTTGTTGAGAATGGAAAAACAGGCAGGGGTGGGGGCTCAGCAGGTGAGGGCGTTTTTGGCCAAGCCTGCCAAGGCGGTTTCTCTGTAGCCGGCGTTCAGGTTGCGGCCGGTTTCATCCATGGTGGCAATCACGCTATCAAGGCTCACGTAGTGAGAGCCGTCGCCGCGCAGGGCAAGGCGCGTGGCGTTTACGGCCTTGACGGCGCCGATGGCGTTGCGCTCAATGCAGGGTACTTGCACTAGGCCGCAGATGGGGTCGCAGGTGAGGCCCAGGTTGTGTTCCATGGCAATTTCTGCAGCGTTTTCAATTTGCTTGAGGCTGCCACCCATGGCGGCGGCCAAGCCACCGGCAGCCATAGAGCAAGCCACGCCTACCTCGCCCTGGCAGCCTACCTCTGCGCCGGATATAGAGGCATTGGCGCGGTAAAGGCTGCAAATGGCCGAGGCGGTGAGCAAGAAGATTTCTTTACCCTGCTCTATGGAGTAGGGGGAGGACTTGGCGCCGTAGCGCTCGTAATAGCGGAGCACGGCGGGCATAATGCCGGCGCTGCCCATGGTGGGGGCGGTTACCACGCGGCCACCGGCTGCGTTTTCCTCTGCCACGGCAAAGGCCCACAGGTTAATCCAGTCGATGATGGTGAGGGCATCTGTCTCATTGCTGTGGAAGAGCTGCTCCAAGCGTTTGTAGATGATGGGGGCGCGGCGGCTGAGTTTGAGAGAGCCGGGCAACACACCGGGGGTGGCCACGCCGCGGTCTATGGCCGCGCTCATGATGTTGCAGATGGTGTGCATGCGTTTGCGCACCAGCTCGCGGAACCGCAGGGCGCTTTCATTAGCCATAACGATTTGGGCGATGCTTTTCTCCTCTTCATGGCAAATGGCCATGAGCTGGTCGCAAGAGTTGAAATTGTAGGGCACGTTGAGGTCGGCGGGCGGGGTATCGCCCATCTCGGCACGGCGGCGTATGGCACCACCGCCAATGGAGAAGAAGTAATCCTCATGCAGCAGCTCGCGCTCGGTATCCCATGCGCGCAGGCGCATGCCGTTGGCGTGCTCGGGCAGCGTTATATCGTACTCCAGCGCTATGTCTTGCTCTATGCAAAAACCGATGCTGTGCTCGCCACCCAACAACAGGCGGCCTTCTGCGCTTACCTTGCCTATGTAGTCTATGCTTAAATCAAGCGTCTCGGCATCCAACCCCAGCAAGCCGTACACCACAGCGCCGGGGGTGCCGTGCCCCTCGCCCGTGAGCGCCAGAGAACCATACAAACTCACTTGCACGCTGTTGACGAGGCTGAGTACCCCGCGCTTTTTAAGGTCTGCTACAAATGCGGCGGCGGCTCGCATGGGCCCCATGGTGTGCGAGCTGGAGGGCCCTATGCCGATGGAAAATATATCAAAAAGGCTTGTGTACATGGAAGTACGGGTGGTGATTGACGGAGGCAGAACCGCGCGCAGTGCGGCTCTGCCCTATATTGTACGCCTTTACCGCCCATTTGCAAGCGCTTTTTGTGCCGTTTTGATGCCACCGCGCGTGTTAATGCGTGCGTAAGCGGTGGATGTGTTGCTCTCAAGGCAATTTTTACGAATGGCTATGCTTAAATTTTTAGGTTGATGAATCAGAGTTTGAATGTACGAATGACGATATACGAGGTACGAAGTTCAGAGTCAGGCGCCTGCGGCGCAGTGTTGCAAAGCCGCGCATGAGT
>JAZNGY010000093.1:0-12066 GCA_045576695.1 Akkermansia sp. | reverse complement strand
ATACCTTGCGACATCTAGCAACCCTCTATGCCACCCCACCATCCGGTGGGGTTCCTTTTTATTATCACTATAACCCACGGTTCCGCTGCTGACGCAGCTCTACCGTGGGCTACCATCTGCCGCCCCGCATGCGCGGGGCTCTTGAATTTGACTCGCTATCGCTCGTGTTAAACACCCCGCTAAACACCGATTTATCAACCAAAATGTTTAACAGAGCGTTATTTTATTACGTAAACCCGGTTTTTCCTCGACATCTCCCAAACTCTCGAGTATAGTAACCAAAACGGCAACTACGATTATAGATAAATTCCCCCAAAAAACATCTACGCAACACATGAAAAACTCAGTTTCCTTTCTTTTGGGCATTATTATGTTCGCGTTCTTCATGCCCACGGCAGAGGCTGATTGTAGTACAGAGTCAAACAAAAAGGTTACCGTCAGTATTACGCCTAATTCTTCCATGTCATCCACGATGAAAGATACTCTTCTCCTCGCCTATGCAACGCAAGGAGACATGGAGCAAATAAAGCAAATGATTGCCATGGGGGCTCATATCAATTGTGCAGATGAATGGGGGCGCACCCCCCTCTTCAACGCCACAGCTTATGGGCACAGTGACTGTGTGAAACTGTTATTGGAGGCAGGTGCCGATATTGCTGCGTCAGACTCAGTTCTTGCCATGGCAGCCGGAAGCGGGAATCCCGAGTGTGTCCGAATTTTGATAGAGGCCGGTGCAGATGTGAATCTTACTACGGGTAACGATAAATGGACTCCGCTGCACTTCGCCGCCTTCAATGGGCATTGTGAATGTATCAAATTATTGATTGCCAAAAAGGCTGAAATCAATGCAAGAGATATTGACGGAGAAACGCCTCTGAGCAAAGCTTACCAAAGCGGATGTAAAGAATGCATCAAAATCCTCAAGGCAGCAGGAGCAAAGCGTTGATACACGCACGAGGAATCAGACCTCTTTCATTCAGAAAAAGAGAGCTACCATCTCTTGCTGCGGCTTTGTTGAGAGGAACCGGCACGCATTCAGCCCTATCGTTGCAAGGCAGCAGGCAGCGGTAGCAAAGATTCTGAGGTATGAGGGCATGGTCATTTATGGGAGAAAGGTATAGATTATTCCGTGAAATAGCGTGCAACAATTTCACCGGTATAGGCGTCGATTTTGAGGGCCGGGCCGCCACCGAGTGTCGTGGGGTCTTCAAACTCGGTCAATTCTACGTGATAGTACGGGTCTTCATAACGCACCGTGTATCCTTTCATATCATGCCCGAACTCACGGGCGGCAATGGTAAGAATCTCAGACTCAGACTTAATGGCACGCGTTTGTTTGATGCGGAAGTATTGTTTCAATTGGTATGCGGTGGACAAACCGTTCGGAATCACACGGTAGATGTGAAACAAATAGGTACCATCCACCATCCTTTGGCGGCCGCTGCTCAGCATGTTAAAGCGTAGGCCCTGCATCTCTCTCATGCCCGCGGCATAATTAAGTTTTTTCAGGCGGGTAATGTGGGCCTCTACCGCTTTTTCATTTTCCGGCGTTGAGGTGATAACCCAAGCTGTTTCCGGAGAATAGCCGGGGCCGCCGCTCAGGTTACTTTCGCCTACACAAGCAAGCAGCCTGTTTTTAAACGCCGCGGAGAATAATTGAGCCACTTCCGGCGTTGCAGGGGCACATGGATAAGCAGCCATCGAGTCACCGGCCAAAACAAAAGCCAGTTCTTCACTGTTGAAATAATAGGCCTTGCGCAATCGCTCTTTTTCTGCCTCCAGCTCCTTTTCGAGAATACGAGGGTCACCATATGTCGCGCTTACTTCTGCCAACGCAACAATGTCCATTTCGTCTTCCGTTGTTCCGAGCGCCACTATGGCCAAAACCGTCGCATGCATCTCCAAATCCCTCCAAATCTCAGCAGCAGCATCTGCCGAGGCTTTATCATGAATGCCACGCGCCAGCTTCAACAACTCGTTGTATTGTTGCACCAAGTCTGTGTACAACTCTTTACAATCGCAGTCATAGTCTATGCGCGCCGGCAATTGCCAATCATCATGACGGGTGGCAACCGCAGCAGAGTCGGCGGATACCCCCCCGGCACCAAGGCAAATGGCGGAGGTAACGAGGATTTTTCTGAATGGAGGCATCAACATTTTGGCTGAAGATTCGTAATGAAAGGGAAGATTAACGACCTCTGAGAATGAGGCGCCACGCAAGGAGGAAGAATACCAACCCTGTGGTAAACATAAATAAAAGGCCCAAGATGACAAATGCGATGGAAAGCGGTTCTATGCCGGCGATAACCGGGCCTAACAACACTAGGGTCAAGAGGAACAATAATCCACAACCCAGCATAAGAATAGTTTCTACAATATTCATGTTCGGATAAGAGTATGATGTTATTGGGTGATATTATACAGACAAAATGTGCAGCATTTTGTTCAATGTTAAGAGATTATTGTGATGTATATTCTCCGGTTTTCACCTTGTAGCAGTGGCATTTGGCCTCGCCGGACATACCGGAGAAGAAGTGAATTTCAAGCTCACCGTTGACGATGTTCCAAGTGGGTTCTGAGTGAATGGGGGGAGATTGCCAAGCAGAGCGTGCATGAATGGGAGTAGCATTGCTCCAATCAAAATCGGGGCAATCCAAATCTGCCACGCGCACAAGCAGATACCCGCCATGCAGACTGACAGGCAGCAGAAGATACTGCCCGCAGGGCGACCAAGGCTGCGGAATTCTCAGCACCGAGGGGAAGCAGTTTTGCGAGCGATATTCCCGTGTGTTACCCTGCGGGGGTCTGACTCTGACGATGGGGCCGCTGCCGGCGGTGTTCGTGCAGCTCGGGGGCTCTTCCACACGGGCGGCATACTCAACCCATGCATAATAATACGGGTGCGGTATGCGGCACACCATATCAACAAAATAGCAGGGCTCGCCGGTGGGTGTTGTTTCCAAAGGGTCGGCAGGGCGCACGGCAAACAGGAACTTGCTCACACCGCAAGATTCGCACAACTGCACTAATTCCTGCACGGCTGAGGAGTGAATATCGGCGTATCGGTCCAACACCAAGCGCACACACAGCTCGGTATCATCAACTTCTTCCAGCTCCATACGCAGGTCATCGGCATTGATTTTTTTGCCGCGCAACAGGAGCATGCGTATCTCGCCTTGTTTATTCAACAACACCTCCAGGCCATACACCTCGTCGGCCATGGCGCAGGATGCTCCATAGTCGGGTTTGGCAACGGTGGGGGAGGCATCCTTCCAAGTGGCGGTGTCCAGCACCAAAGTGCGCAAGTTCGGCAGTTGCTCAAAGAATGGTTGCAAGGCTTGCATGCGGGCGTCCGTACGCCAAGCAAGGGGTAATACCGGGTTGGGGTACGGCATGGGCGCGCGGTAAATTTCAGTCCACACTTCAACCAAAGCATCGCGGAAAGTCGGCACCAAATGATTCACCCGCAAACGCGCGGCATTTCCGTCGAGGCAGAGCTGTTGCAGCTCTCGGGACAGGACAGCCAGCCGAAGAAGGCAAAGCTCTTCATTTTCGGTAGAGACAGCCGCGCAAAAATCTTTGAAAAAGCTGAGGGCGGCTTGGTACTCGCGGTCGATGTCTTGGTCGGGTGGCACCTCATCCGCCCAAGAGGCCACCGTTTGCATGGTCTGCCCCCCGCCACAGGCTGCGGCGAATGCCTCGAACGTTCGGCGCACGGCAGGAGAGATACCGGATTGCGGCTGCAGGTAGCGCAACACATCCTCAAACAAAATAGAAACGGCAAGCAACCCCACATTATCGGGGGCTTCTAACTCATACCCGAACTCACCGAGATAAACGCCATACAACCACTCCCGCTGCTCCAAAACGGAATGAGCCAGCAAGCAGGCGGCTTTCACCTCCGCCGGCGGCAGCTGCCGCAAACGCGCTACAAGGGGGCGTATTTTCTCTACAGACTCCGCAAACGCGGTCATCACCTCGGCATCTTCATTTTGAGCCAACATACGCGGGTATGCGTAATAAGGCAAGGCCGCGTACAAGGCCAATACATCCGCTACCAAAGCCTCTTGCGCCACGGCATTATCAACGGTGGCACAGGCAGGCACGGCATCTGTTGTACCCGCAGGCAAAAGAGGCGCTAAAGCCAATAAGAGAGCGACTGTTGTTTTCATGGTTTATCTCCTTTCTTAGTATAACACATCTCAACGCTGAATCCGCAACAAATTTTTCAAAAAAACACGTTTTAAATTCGCAACTCGTACTTAGCAATTCGTAAATTCCAACTCACCCTCCCCTATGTAACAACATTTGCGATGGGATATGGTAATACAAGACTGATTTAAACGCCGGCGCACCGGTATAACGGTCTTTTTCATAAAGCGAAATTGCCAAATTGGAAGGGTCGGACTGTGTGACAGACACATAAACCCCGGGCAGCACAAGAACGGACTCCCAAACTCTACCGACAATAATTTCTCCCTTTTCATTCAAATCTGCCGACATGTAGCGGCAGTGTTTCTCATCTGCCGAAAAAACATGTAAACCAACGGAGGTATACGGATTTTTTAAATAGGAGTGATACGTTGATTTCCAAAGCACTTTATTCTCCGCATCCCATTGATCCGGTCGCGTCTCGAGGGTGGCATAGCGACTCATCAATGCCATCTCCTCAGCCGTCATGCGTCGGGTGAGGGGGAATGTGCAGGTGGAGAAATCCACACGCACTTGCTCCACCCGAATCATATTGCGGCTATCGGGCACGGGGTTCCAGTGCGAAAAATAGGCAGCACCATCCTCAATTTTTACAAAGAGAAACGGCTTTACCGCTTGCTGCACCCGCTCTCGGAATGCGCGGCGAGAACCATCTGCCGTTTTCTCACAGGTCAGGTAACGCAGCGTATTGCCATCCTCAGCAATCAGCCAAACACACTCATGCAACACACGTTCGCCATCCTCCGCGCGCATCGGGAACGCGAAGTAGTATGCCCGCAGCTCGGCATTCCACTGCTCGCGCGTTTGCTGCATGGAGCTGCCGAATAATTGCTCAAACACCCCCTGCACCTCAGCCGCTGCAGAGGCTTCCATGGATGCCTCCCGGCAGGCATACATGGTGAGATGCTCGCTCCCCGACACCGACAGAACACCAAGTAACAGACCTGATAAAAGACGTTTTAACATTACACGGGCATAAAAAATTCCGGCAAAAGCCCCCCCTTAATAGAGCAATGATAAGCTAGGGAAGAAGATAAGCACTATACGAAAGCTCTACGTTAACGCCAAAGAATACAGCCTCATCTGCGAGTAATGGCGCAAAAAGCAACTTTAAACTTTTCTGCAATCTTTTTACCCGGTGATACAAATAAGGCATAAATATTATCAATGTGAGCAGACACAAAGATACGCAAATGGGTTCTGCCTTCAGACTCTTCTAACAGGCTGATTTCTATAATTCCCCAGTAAGGGAAGCGTCTATATTTTGCACTTATCTGATCCATTTGATCAAAAGATTGTATACGAGTAAAACCGGACAACTCTAAAGCGGTCTTAACTGCTTCTTTTATTTGTTCTCTTGCCCCTCCCACGTATACATCTTCCGTTACACTTTTACGAATAGCCATAATATTGTTTATTTAAGTTTATTTATTTGGCGGTTCATCATTTTCCACCTCTTATGTTATGCAATTCAAACAGATGCAATTATCGTAGAGAGTCTCGCACGATTAAGAAAACTTAATGCATATGATTGAATCTGTAGTTATTTTATTGTTATTCACATTGATTGTCAATCCTGATTTACGGACAATTATGGAATTAATGCTCTCATCGATATAATACTCGGAATTTTCGGGCACGAGCAGTAAGCAACCGATTACAAATGAGAAACAGAATTGAATATTTGACAAAACCGTTGCATGGATCGATTCTGTGTATTAACGACACGGTTAACGTGTAATTTATCTCGACACCGACTCATCATTCTGCTACCATCTCCGCGGACAAAACAAACGGATATGGTTACAACAGAATACCCCCACGGACAAGATTTCCCGATACTGAGAGTAGAAACAGCCTTGTGTTCTGCAGAGATTTCACTGTATGGTGGCCACGTGCTGCAATGGACCCCCACCGGGCACATGCCTGTGATATTCATGAGCCCGCAGGCGGTATTCAAGCAAGGCAAAGCCCTGCGTGGTGGTATACCCATCTGCTGGCCGTGGTTCGGTAAGAACACGGAGGACGCCACACAGCCCTCTCACGGCATCGCCCGCACAGCGTTGTGGCAGCACGCAAGCACCGAGGAGCTGGAGGACGGCACCGTGCGCATCGTATTGGCCTTGCCCCCCACACAAGAGCTGATGCCCAGCGGCGCCCTTATTATTGAACTTGGCACCGAACTTGTGCTGAGCCTGCTTACGCTTGATGTGCAGCGTACCATGCCTTTCTCTGCTGCCATGCACACCTATTTTGCCGTGAGCGATTATGAAACCGTAGCCGTTACCGGCTTGGAGGAATGCGACTTCACCGAGTTTGCAGCAGAGCCCACCCCGCATTGCGAAGACCCCCTCATCCCCGCCGGACACATCGACCGCATTTACCACCCCGTGGCAGAAGAGCAGCTCATTACCATACATGACCCCGCTTGGGAGCGCAGCATCAACATCTACCGTGCAGGCTCCGGCTCTGCCGTGGTATGGAATCCCGGTGAAAAGCTGGCTGCCGACATGGGTGATTTAGGTGCCGCGGCATCCCGCGGTTTCTTGGCAGTAGAAACCACCGCCGTACCGGCAGAAAACATCATGTTGCGCTGTGGTGAAACCCACCGCCTCACCACCCGCATACAGGTGGTATCCATACGATAATTTTCACAATACGGCATGCCGAACTTTCTCAGGAAAATCTTTTCATCTGCGCGCACACTCAGCGGTCTGCTTTTTGTGCGCAGGGTGTTGCGTTTCCTGACCTTTATAGTACTGGGCATTGTAGCCATAGGGGGGATTTGTGCTTTGGTGGCAGAAAGTTGGGTTACCATCAGCTCTTCATCATCATGCTACGATACCCCGCAAGAGTGCGAATCTGACAACGCCGTAGGGCTGGTGCTGGGCTGCTCTAAAACCATACGCAAACGCCGTAACCAATACTACCAAGGGCGAATGGAGGCTGCGGCGGCGCTGTGGAAATCCGGCAAGGTGCGCTGTATCATCGTATCGGGCGACAACCGAGAAAAATATTACAATGAACCGGGCGATATGGAAGCATCGCTCATTGAATTGGGCGTACCCAAGTCTTGCATTGTACGCGACCACGCCGGGCTGTGCACGTACGATTCCGTCTATCGCGCCAAGCACATATTCGGGGCAGATAAACTCATCATTGTAAGCCAACCCTCTCATGTAAGCCGCGCCGTAGCCATTGCTCATTCTCTTGATATACCGGCAGAAGGGCTCAATGCCCCGCTGGCACCCATCACCAAATCTGCCAGATTACGCGCCTGGGTGCGAGAGCGCGGCGCACGCGTTGCCATGGTGTACGACCTGCTCAGCAACCGCAAACCCACCCACATGGGCTCCCCGATTTCACTACCGAACTGACTTTCTCTACCATGAAAAACCTCATCACCTGCTGCACAAGCGCCGGAATTGCCGAATGGGTATGCTGCCCCGGCCGCAAAAATGCAACCTTGCTCACCGGCCTGGCCGATTGCCCCTACATACACCGCTGGAGCCAAGCAGACGAGCGCACGGCTGCCTATTTTGCCTTGGGACGCATCCAAGCCACAGGGCGCCCCGTGGTGGTGGTTGCGGGTGATGGCGCCTCGGCCACATCACTCACCCCGGCTGTGGTAGAAGCTTATTATCAACGCCGCCCTCTCATCATCGTCACCGTGGCAGACCGCGAAAACGCCGGCGGCTGCGGTGCCCCCGGCCATATTGAGACGGAAGGCCTCTTCGGCATGTATGCCCCCACACATGAGCTGCAGTTACCCTGCCCGGTAGCCGCTCTGCCCGACATTGCGGATATGGCAACAGAGGGATTCCCCGTGCACATTAACCTTCACCTCAACGAAACACCCACCTACGGCATAGATTACAGTGGCTTGCAACTGGGCGGCTCCCCCAAGGCGCCGCGTTTCCGTGGGTCGGTTGCAGATTTGGCACAAATGCTGCGCTTCCACTCGCATGAAGGGCTGGTATTGCTCATCGGCGGGTTGGAGCCCACAGAGCAAGAACCCGTGCTTTGGCTGGCCCGCACCTTGCGTGTGCCCGTGGTGGCAGATGCCGCCAGCGGTTTGAGAGAAGAGCTCTCTGCCTTTATGCTACATGGTGCAGACTCCCTCTTGCTGCAAACCCCGCCGCGCTACGTGCTACGCGTGGGCGATGTACCCACCTGCGAGTTCTGGAGCGCCTTGGAAGACATGCCCGAGGTTGGGGTATACTCCATCACCCGCACCGGGTTCTCCGGCCTGTGCCGCGACAGTTTCGTGATTGAGGGTGAGCCCGAGCAGGTAATGAAAGCCTTGGGAGATGTGCCCCACGTGGGCGACACAGAACGATTGCTGCCCCGCAGCCGCCGTTTCTGCGGGCGCATTGAAGAGCTGATGATGTCCTACCCCGAAAGCGATGCCGCCATGGTGCGCTATTTCTCGAACCACGCCGGCATTGCAGATGTACTCAGCCTGGGCAGCGCCACCACCATACGCCTTTGGAACCGCTATGCCCAAACCAACATCCCCACCGTTTACCTGCGCGCCAACAACGGCACGGGGGGGGCAGACGGTACGGTATCCTCATTCTTAGCCAACAGTACAGATGCCGAATACGCCTGCTGCCTTACGGGCGATTTGTCTCTGCTGAGAGACTGCGCCGCGGCCTCCATGTTGCCGCAGCTGCCCCCCTGCAAGCGTGTGGTGGCCGTGCTGAACAATGAAGGAGCCGGCATGGCCTATACCCCCGGTATGGATGAAGAGCTGCAACGCCTCATGGTGCAGCCACCCGTGTTCGACATGAAAGAGCTTGCTCACCTTTGGGGGGCAGAGTACTACGCCATCCACTGCGAGGCAGACTTTGAGATTCTTGACTCGCTGGAGGACAACGCATTCGTGCTTCTGGAAATCATCCCCGACCCGGAGCAAACCCGCGCCTTCAATGCCTGCCTTTAATATCATGCGCCTCATAACTATACTACCCTGCCTTTTCTTATTAAACAGCTGTACTCTCTTCGACTTCAACGCCGAAGAAAACGCCTACTATGCAAGTGTAAAAAAAGCGGGCATGGTTCCGCTGCTGCCCGAGGAGCTTTACCCCGACTCACCGGAGAAAGCAATAAATCACCTCCCCGAGGCCGACGGCACCCCTCTTTATGCCGGTAGGGTGATGAGCGAAACAGAGCGCGCCCCCCTGCTCTCTGCCATGCAGCATGCCACCCATGTTTGCCTTGAGCGAAAAAGAGCTGTTGACCCGAGCGACCCGTGGCAAAAGAAAATAACCACCACCCGCACAGCCCCCATCCCCATGACACCGGAGGCGCGTGCGCTTGCCACCCACTGGGCCACTGCCCCGCAATGGCTTTACATGCAACTTACCCCGGAAATCGACATCTACGGCAGCTTTGATGAACGCGACCACTACATCTTTTTGGATGCCAACGGTAACGAATTGGGCCGTATAAGCGATGGCATGCCCTACTGCCACCCCATTTGCAAACCCGCAGGGCAGTCTCATTATGCCCACATGGCCGATGAGCTTTCTGCGGCGTTGGGTATTGATGGCAAGTCGTATTGACAAAACATTTCTCAATAAATGAGTTCTTTCGGAGGCGTAGCCGGTCTCATTGCTGCTCATCTACACCTTTTCCAGAACAACTCGGCATCTTTGCGCGACTCCCCGGAGTTTCGGAGGGAGAGTCGCCTCGGCGTAGCCGGAAATTGACTAATTTCCGGCGAAGACGGGCTTACTATTATTCACCGACAGGCTTTCCAGAACAACTCCGCGTCTTTCCTGCTGGCGGGTACCATGTAGCGCGAACGCAGCAGCGAGGTATCGCGGTGGCCCATCTCCAGTTGCAGCTCCGGGAGATTCCGGAACTTGGCGGCGTGGTACGTAGCAAAGGTGTGGCGGCACACATCCGGCACCCAGTGGCGGAAGCCGGCGGCACGCCGCAAGGCCTGCCATCTGCGCTTCCAGTTGCGCGGGATGTGTCGGTCTCGCTTGCGTATGCCCCGCACGCCACGCAGGGGAACCGCACGCCCACCGCCCGTCTTGCTGGCGCGGGGGCGTATGATGACATGCCCCTCCTCCCAGTTGATATCCCCGGCTTGGAGGCGGCTCACCTCGGTGGGGCGGATGCCGCCATAGAGCATCAGGCTCAGCGAGAAGCGCATATCCCGGAACTCCGGGCGGCCGGCAGTGACTTGCAGCTTTTCCACTTCCTCCGGCGTCAGCGGCTCGATGGGCTTTTCCTGCACGGCGGGCACCTCGATACGCGTCACGGGGTTACTATCCGCCCATTCCTGCCGGATGCCATAGCTGAACACGCTGCTGAGAATCACGCGGCCCTTGCGGTAGCTGCTGGGGCTGGCACCGAAGGCGGCGGCAAGAATCCGCTTGCAATCCGCCGTACTCATGGATCGCAGCGGCATATCCGCCGCGCCTTCCACGCGCAGGATGCGGCGCACAAAGTGGCGGAGGTCTCGGCGCGTGGTCGGGCGCAGGTCCTTGCGGGCCTCCACGCTCGCCCATGAGGCTTCGCTCAGGGACACGGTATGCTCTGCCGCCTTCACGGCTGCCACGCCTGCCTGAATCACCCGGCGGAGCAGAGTCACCAGCTCGGGGCGGCTCGCCCCCGTGGCCAATTCTCCCAAGGTCTCGATTGCTTCCAAGGTCAGACGGGCGGCATCGGTTTCCGATACTCCTATTCCTGCCAATAGCGTATGTGAAATGCTAATTTTCTTCATGATTAATTAGTGGGGACTTCTTTCAGAATGCAGTATACTAATTCTCGTTAAGAGAACCGGATACAAAATATATACGACAGAGTTTTTAGGAATTCATTTCTGGTAGTTGGAATATAATACAATCTTCCCGCAATCCCGTGGAAAGGCGGTTCTGCCGAACAAATAAACAAATAAACAAATAAACATATTATGATATACGTCGCAAAAATTGAAAGCGGTAGAGTAAAACTCTACAACGCATCCAATGGCACTTACCAGCGCTCCGTTGGAGATTCTAATGCAGTATCTGCTAATGTGCAAGGTGATACTGTTGCTGTAACTTATGCCAACGGACAAGTCAAAATTTACAAATGTTCTAATGGAACATACCAGCGTACGCTGTAAAATAGTAGATTTCACATAAGTGAAATTTTACTAAAAAAAATCTCGCAATCGATTTTGTATTGCGGGATTTTTTGTTCTTCTAACATTGAGGAATGACCGGATGGCGGAAGAGAAAAAGACGGAGAAAAGTAATAATAAAACGCACAAAAAGATTGAGCATGGAGGAGAAAACTCCTACCGTGCCCTGTGTTGTGTTTTTGAAGTACTTGAAAATTACAGGGACGGGCGAGGATAGTCAAGGCAAATTTGAGTATTCCGAGTGTAAAGAAGGAAAAAAGGAAACTTGTCCTCATTGTGGAGGAGAAGAAGTCTATGCGCATGGCTATTATCATCGCAAGGTAAGTGCAATGGGGAAAGATGGAGCAAGGAAGCGACTGAAGATTAAGGTAAAATGTTAGAACCTAATCTGCGTCTACTAAAGGAGAGAGAAATTACTGAGGGGGTTCATAGAAAAATGAAACTTTTTCAACGCCGCGGATAAGGTTATCGTAATTTTCAAAACTACCGGTTAAGAGTATTAATCGAATGTGGCCGGATTTTAGTATAAAAAACGCGTGGGAACAATTAGAGGAAATTGAAATATTCATCCCGTAAATTTTAATTTATCGGGGTGTTTGATGTGAGCGAAGCGAACCGAATTTTTGAGCCTCGCCGTATGGCGAGGCGGTATATGATAGTCAACTATGAATTTTGTAATTTTAAATTTTTGTTGATTTGACCGGTTACAGATA
>JAZNGY010000092.1:0-6452 GCA_045576695.1 Akkermansia sp. | reverse complement strand
GGCTGAAGCGTGCCGGTCATTTAACATCAGTCGAAAAACAGGATATAAATGGCTTAGACGGTATGAGAAATATGGCGATTCAGGATTGGTAGAGCAAAGCCGAAGGCCTATAAATCAACCGACTAAGTTATCAGAGAAGGCTCTATTGCGTATCATCAGTATTCGAGTCGCACACAAGCATTGGGGGGCTGACAAAATACGAGCTATTTTGAAAAGAGAACACTTTTCACCGCTACCAGGACGCACTACCATTCATCGGGTCTTGAAGCAAGCTGGCCTTATCAACCTGCGCCGTAAGCGCATACCCAGACTTGATAATTTGCGTCTTGTTCAAGATGGGGGGGGCTGACCTGCAAGTAAATGATGAATGGACAATCGATTTTAAGGGGTGGTGGAGGTCAAAAGATGGGGAAAGAAAGTGTTACCCTTTGACAATAAGAGACGCAAAAAGCCGTTTCATCTTAGGGGTAACACTCCTTCCTGACTCAAAGGAAGAGAGCGTACGGCAAGCCATGATAAAGGTATTTGAGCGTTACGGATTGCCAAAATCAATACGAAGTGATAATGGCTCGCCGTTTGCATGTACTCAGGCATTGCTTGGGTTGAGCAAGCTGTCCGCATGGTGGATTAGGCTGGGCATAAAGCCTAATCGTGGTCGTGTGGGGTGTCCCCAAGATAATGGAGCCCATGAGCGGATGCACAAGGATATGAAAAGAGAATTGCAGGCAGAAAAGGCAGATACTCAAACAGAGATGGATGAATGGGTGCATGAGTTTAATACCATACGACCGCATCAGGCATTGAACGGGGACACTCCAGCTCAACACTACCGAAAAAGCCCCCGGGTTTATACAAACAGCCTTGTGGACTATGACTATGGTAATATGCCAACAAGAAAGATAGACAAGCATGGTGACCTGAAATGGCACAGCATGGACTACTTCCTCTCGGAGGCTTTGAGAGGGGAAAGAATAGGGCTTAAAAGCATAGGCAAGAGGCGATATGAAGTATGGTTTTGCGAACACCTGCTAGGCATCATAGATGAGGAAGCTGAAACATTTACGCCTCAATTAGCAAAAGGCTGCAGACAGAGAATCATCCAAGCCAGGCGGAAACAAAAAGCCTACATCAAAGAGTTTTAACGCCGTTATCCCCCATCGGCACTCCGCGCGTCGGCTTTGCACCTCCGCACCTCGCACTACGGGCTCGTGCTACGGCACAAAGCCGACGCGCGGCACATTAGACTTGCATCATAGCAAATATAATGATACAAAACTTACGCGCAAAAGTGTAACCTATGTAGTTGAACTAAAGTGTTACCCATGTGAGTGGCGCGCCACCAATCAATACCCCCCCCCCGGAATGACTATGTGCGAAAAGAAACCAAACGAACCGTGGCTGGCTTTCTTCTGTCGCTATATCGTGGAGCAACCCCGCGCTGTACTGGCAGTCATTGGCTTAGCCGCCGCCATCGTGCTGTATTGCGACCTCCGCTACTTCATTGCCGAACAAGCCCGTGCTCAGGAGAAGACCATACGCGTGCTCTCCGAGATGTCCGTACGCTTGCAGACGATTGAGCACCGGATGGAGGTTTACCACAAGCAGTCGCCTCCGGCTCCGCCCCAGTAAGCTCACGCAAGCGGACGCCAAAACGACACCTTGCCGGGTAGGAAGGGTATTCCCGGGAGCAACGGCTCCCCAACGGACGCATCCTCCTCTTGGCAAGGTGTTTTTGTTGTTTTGATAAATCAGAATAAGTTTCCGTAAATGTATCCACACAGAGTTGACAATACGATAACCAGCGATACATATACTGCTGTCTTACGCCACCCCATAACACCACTGACTACCAGCATATTGGGAAGAGAAAGAGATGGTCCTGCCAACAGTAGCGCCAGAGCGGGACCTTTGCCCATGCCTGAGCCCATGAGCCCTTGCACAATGGGAATCTCTGTGAGAGAGGAGACGTACATGAAAGCTCCGGCAAATGAGGCAATGAAAGTAGACAATAAACTATTACCGCCAACGGACTGCTGAACCCATTCGGCAGGAATAATGCCGGGAATAGATGTAGATTCGTGAGTAGAACCGAGCAGGAATCCGGTCACAACGATGCCTACTGCCATGAGCGGAACTGTTTGCTTGGTAAATTCCCAGCTGGACAGAGCCCATTGCCGGTTAAGAGAACGCTTATCAGTGAGCAGGATAATTGAAAGCGAAGCTATGGCTGCCAGCATCGGGATGAAGGGAACGAAGAAGGCCTCTTTCACAAATATCATCGAAAGAGCGGTGGCAACAAGCGTGGCTGCTGCGCCGATTAGAATCTTGCCGATGGAAATATGCAGAGACTCTACCATTGACCAGCAGATGCCAAATGCGGCACCGGCAACCAGATACCAGCGGCTGTCATAAATGAAAATGGAAAACGCAGAACTCTCAGCCTGCGGGGGTACCCAGTTTGCAAAGAGAAGCACCGCAACCAGAGAGAAGAACAGAAGCATAGTACGAGGTACACTCAGGCTGTCTTGTTCCATCTGTCGGGATAGTACGAGTGAATCCTGTTGCTGTTGTTCCTCCTTGCGGTAAATCCAAGCCATGACGCCACCGACAATGATAGAGAAGATGATAGCACAAGCCGTCCGAGCAACGCCCATTTCAACCCCCAGAATCCGGGTAGTGAGAATAATGGCAATCATGCTGATAGCCGGGCCGGAATACAGGAAGGCGATAGCCGGGCCAAGTCCGGCACCTCGATTCCGTATGCTGGTGAACAGCGGTAATACTGTACAGGAGCATACCGACAGAATAGCACCGGAAATGGCAGCTACACTATAAGAAATCCATTTAGAAGCTCCGGCACCCAGATAACGCATGATGGCTCCCTTGCTAAAGAATACGGCTATGACACCGGCAATGAAGAATGCCGGAAGTAGACACAATACGGTGTGTTCTTGTGCATACCATTTTGCTATATCGAGAGTGGCTTGTACGGCGGATTGGAAGGAGTCGTTATCAATCGGCATAAAGAAAAGAGCCGTGAATACGATGACTATCCACAGAAGTTTGGTGATTTCGGATGATGATTTCATAATCAAATAATGAGTTCAGTTATTGTGAGGTAAGCTCCAAGTAGGAAGAGGAGGATACCGGCAATGTTCCGGCTCCACTTCTGCACAGATGGGAGACAGTTCATGGCGGTGGCAGCGCGTGTGGCACTACAGACTATAAGCAGAGCAAAGAATACAACCGGAAGGGCTGTTCCAAGTCCGAACGCGCTGATACCCAGACACGACCAACTTCCGCTTTCGCTGACAAGAGGTATGACTGTACCAAAAAAGATAGCTGCGCTTGGAGGACAGAGTGCTAAGGCAAACAAAGCACCAAGCAGGAAACTACCCGGTAAGCTACTGCCCAGCTTCTGTACTGTTTCGCCCGATGGTCTATGCCCGATGGAAGGGAGGTTGATGCATTCCATCACTACCAGTCCGCAGATAATCAACACCGGTCCCATATACTGCGGTAACGATTCTTGCAGCCACAGCGATAGACCGGGGGCTCCGGCAAAACCAAGGCCTATAAGCCCCCCTATGACTACATAGGAGAATATTCGACCCAAAGTGTAACATATACCTGCCACAGCTGCCCTCCTGCGAGAATCCATATTGCGGCAGATGAAACTGATAGCAGCTACATTGCTCGCAAGGGGACAGGGTGCAAGCGCGGTCATGATTCCGGCAAATATGAGATAAAACACAGTCATGGGCAATCAAGGCTGTACTATTTGTTCCGCTACATATTGCTTATAGGCCGCTTCGTCTCGACTCAGTTCCCAGATTCGGTCAAGATTACGCCATGATTTTTCCACGCCGTTTTCTACATGTCGGAGAATAAGTGTTTTGGTGGTCAGGCCGTAATGGGCTACTGTAGCTTCATCGGCATTCTGCACGTGGAAAGGAATCTGCTGCTGTTCAGCTACAATGCGTGCCCATTGCTCCATGCGTTCACAGGTTGGGCATCGCTTACCAAAGGTGAAGTATACAAGCTCCGTGGTACTACCTGCCTGTGGGGCAGTAGTTGCAGGTGTCGCTTCATGCTGCTCCTTCGTTTGCAGCTGCCGCAGCCCGGCAATGGCCAGTAAACCAAGCCCTCCCAGTAATAGGGCTGTTTTCAAACCGCTTCTCTTATAAGTTGCATCGCCGGCGCCACGACAGCAAGTTTTCTCGGGCTTGGTGGGTACTGAAGAAGTTCCGCAACAGCAAGATTGCTCCGACCGCTCGCTCTTGTCGGTTTCTTTGTAAGCGAAAGATTTAGGGGCATGACAGCTGCAACAGCAGCAACTCTCCTTGGGCGTGGCTTCGCTGAGAAGCTTTCTTACCTGCTCCATGCTAACTACTTTGCCGCTGACTAGAATTTTACCGTCTAAGGCCAATGCCGGGGTCTGAAACACTCCGGCTTCAGCTATTTGCAAAGGATCGCTGATTTTGGTGATTTCATAATTTTCCGACATGCTTTTTACTGCTTGCCTGGTGTTCTCTGCCAGAGTGTTGCAATTACAGCACCCGGGACCATATATGGTTATCATGTGTGTGTTCATATTTTTATTTTACGTTTTGACAAAACTAAAAGTGTTAGCGTTATTTAATCCCTGAAAACAATTTTCTGCTCAATTACAAAGACAGGCTACTACTGTTCGGAGACAAGGTTTAGCTAACGAGTAAAAAATATTTTTTCCTCTCTGCTCAGCGGCTACGACCCCTGCGTTTTTCAATATGTTCAAATGGCTGGATATAGTGGACATATCTCTCTGTGTCCCCTTATGGAGCTCACAGACGCAGCATTCTCCCTCCAGCAACATACGCACAATGTGGAGGCGCACAGGATGCCCGAGAGCCTTAAATACAGCAGCGGCAGCGTCTAAAGACAGATGTTCCGTTTGGTCGCAATCACATTTCATTGTACATCAGAACTAAGAGATTTAACGAGTTGCTCGACTGCTATGCGGATTTCATCGCGTACGCGGCGATACACATTCAGAGATTCCGGAGCAGGTAACATCCCGGCTTCAGCGGGAGGGTCAGCAAACGGGATGTGCAGCAGCTTTTTTGCCGGAAAGTACGGACAACTCTGTGCTGCATGGTCACAAACAGTAACAGCAACATCCCAGCAGACATCAACGGGAAGCTCCTCTATCGTCTTTGAATAATGTCCATCCATATCCACTCCGGCCTCCTTCATCACATGCAACATTTGCGGATTAAGCCCATGTTTTTCTATTCCGGCAGAAAATACCGTCCACCCATCCGGCAGCAAGCAGCGCGCCCACGCCTCGGCCATCTGGCTGCGGCATGAATTGCCTGTGCATAGAAAGAGAAGAGTACTCATAACGAAGGTTATTATATTGACATTTTGATATTTGTCAATATATTTTTTCCGGCATCTTGCCGGGTAGGAAGGACATTCCCGGGAGCAACGGCTCCCCAACGGATGCATCCTCCTCTTGGCAAGGTGTTTTTGTGCCTTGCCGGAGCCGATTCTAAACTACCATCAGGAAAACCATGGCTAACGTTAAGCGAACGGCACATATGCTTGCTATTAACGAGTTGTGCTAAAAAAAGAAGCTTCAATACTCCCGCTGCGGCTACCTCGCTCCAATAACAGTCGCTCAACGGCGACACTCAGAGCCTCTTTTAACACGATCTTGTGCGCCTAAAGGGCCGGCAATCACCGGGTGTTCTCCGCAATTTTACTGCATCAAGTACTGATGGAATGAGGAACAATACACCCACTCGCACCAGATGTTATGATGCGAGGACAAAAGGAAACAAGTTAGCAATCAGGATAATGGTTTAGACCAAGTCGTTCTCTCCGAATATTTCCATCAGCTTGCGGGCAACGGCCTTGTCAATCTGAATGGTCTGACTGACCTTACCCTGACATTGGCGTACATCTGAGCCATACATATTGATTTGGAGAATGGTCCGTCTATCGGGATCTGATTCCTTAGGATTAGAGAACACCATATAGTCCGTGGCTGCTCAGTCATGAATCCTTGTCGCTTTGGCCTCCTTCTTCTTAAAAGTACGAATGTCTATCAATGCCATAGATCTATAAGTATGCATTTTTTTCTTGGATTGTCAATAAAAATAGGCTATGCCCCAGGGCAAACTCTCATTGAAAAATTAAAAGAACAGGTCTGGTTGCTGTTAAATGATGCACCGCCAGTTTTCCAAAAATTGGGCAAAACGTTACGCTTATGGTTTGAGCCGATTATTCGCATGTGGCGCTTTACCAAAAGTAATGGCATCACTGAGGGATTTCATAGAAAAATGAAACTGATTCAACGCCGCGGATTTGGTTATCGCAACTTTCAAAACTACCGGTTAAGAGTATTAATCGAATGTGGGCGAATTTTAGTATAAAAAATCAAATTCCACAATGTTAGGACTTGACCC
>JAZNGY010000091.1:0-1661 GCA_045576695.1 Akkermansia sp. | reverse complement strand
GGCAGGGGCGCTCTCTGCTGCGGGGGCGGCGGTGGCAGTTTGCTCCTTACCCTTGCGGGGGGCAGACTTGCGCGGGGCGCGCTTCTTGGCAGCGGGCTTTTCCTCTGCGTTGGCGGGGGTCTTTGTTTCTTCTGCGTCCATGGTTAATGATAAACGATGGTAATGTAGGTATGGTTAATCAGCCGTCACAGTCCGGTCTATCAGGAACGACCACGCGGCGCGGTGGGTGGTTCCGTCTGTTGTTTTCCAGGAGATGTGGACGGAGAGGAGGGGCATGTAGATGCGGCACGGTGGGGTCCATTGCACGGTGCGTTCAATTTTGTCTACTTGGTGCGGTACAACGCCGAAACCGCTGACACTCATACGCACCGTGCTCATGTCAATGTTTTGCAGCTCCGACAAATCTGCCGTAATGGTGGGGATGGTGGTGGGTACCGTAGAATCGGGTTGCGGGTAGACCTCGAAAGTGGGGCGCGGGGTGTTGCGAGCCAGAGCACCGGGGATATAGCCGGTGGCTATGCCCTCGTTAACGGCTACGGTTGTAAAGTCCATGGCATCTTCAAACACGCTGTGGTCTGTGCCCAGTATCATGTAGCGGTCTATGGTGAGCACGTTTTCTTTGCTGTCTACCTTGCCGGGCAGCACAGTGAAAGCGGCGCTGTACCCATGCTCTTGCAGCTTGGCGTGCATGGCAGCATCATTATAGCCGCCCGGGTAGCAATAGGTGTTGATGGGGCCGAACATGTCGCCGAGCTTGTGGCGGGTGTCACCTATCTCGCGGTCAAGCATTTCGTTGTATGCCTGCTCGCCTTTTTTTTGCTCTTTCTTCCAGTCAGACGGGTAGGGGTGGCTGGCAGAGTGGCTGCCTATGCTGGCGCCGTTTTGCTGCATCTCGTGTATCATCTCGGGCGTCATGCTGTCGCCCAAGCCGCTCAGGTACCCGGTATAGAGGAAAAGGTGGAAGGGGTAGCCGTATTCTTTGAAGATGGGGTAGGCATCCGTATACACACTGCGCCAACCGTCATCCAGGGTGATGAGTACGCATTTTTCGGGCAGTAATCGCTCGCCCGTGCGCCACTCCAAAAACTCTTGCATGCTGATAACGGTATAACCGTTTTGGCGTATGGTTTCCATTTGCTTGCGCAGCTCGGCGGTGCGCAGCAGCATGCGTGAGGGGGTCTTGGTCTCGCTGAAATTGTGGTAGCCCAGCACGGCTACGCGCGTCTTCTCTTTGGCTACCAAATCTCCGCGGTAGCGGTTTTGGGTTGTTACCTCCGGCTTCTGCACGGGGGCTTTGTCGGGTGTCTTAATCTCCTCTCGCGGTTGAGTAACGCCCTGCGCGGTACCCTCTGTGGCGGGGGTACCTCCAATCAGTGGATTGAGGTCGAGCGGGGGCGGATCCAATAACTGACCCACGGCCGTATGGCTCAACAGCATCACCGTCAGGTACGCCAAGAGTCTCATCTCCCTTAAGCATACCATATTGCACCACTATGGCAAGTCTTTTGTCTGTCAAAACAGGGCAAACGCATTAGGATTATGACACTTTCTTCAGATTGACAATTTACCATTTACAAAGTTATTGAATTTACAAGCTCTTATATAAATATTCATCAGCTGAAAGCCCACCATAAGGCATTATCCTTTCCCGGCTACATAGC
>JAZNGY010000090.1:0-2730 GCA_045576695.1 Akkermansia sp. | reverse complement strand
GAATAAAGGAAAAATAGCGCGAAAATAGGTCAATTTTATCCACAATTCCCCAAATAAACCGAAAAATTGTTGCACCGAGCTCAAAATAATGCTATTCTGAGCTCAGTTAAATAAATATCACTACTAATTAGAAGTTCCCATCAATATTTGAAGCATTAAACTTGCTCTCCTGATCAGGGGCGCAGATATTCTCTGCCCCTATGGAGGTCTCTTTCAGGCTGTCCACCCATTCCTGAACAGACATAATCGCTCCGCTAATTCCTGTGGGCAAGTTGAACGGCACTGCATGCGGTGGAGGATTTTCCGGTACCACTATTTTGCAAAGGCCATCTTCCCAAGCCGCGACAAAATGTTTTACAGGGTAAGATTTGGCAGCCTGACCGGTTCCGGTATCTGTAACGATAATCATGGGATTCTGAGGGTCTGTATTATCAAATCCCACAACCGCCAATGCATGATTGGCACCATGCAAACCCAAGATATCCAGAAAACCATGGAGCGCCTTACCTGCTACTGACTCAGCCCACAATTCATTCGCATCAATAGTCACCAGAACCTTTTTGCCTTTCATCACCTCGGCAAGCAAATCATTAACGCTCGCCCCATGATACACCTTACAAGGTACGCCAAAGGCCTCCAGCGCCTTTCCCATGTGCATCGCCTGAGTTCCGCTTTCCGGGTTATACCATCCTTGTTCAGCTGCAAAGCGGATAACATCCTCTTCTGACCCGGTGAATCCATAATCCTTCATCACCTGATATTCAGAACTCCAAGCGCAGGAATTCCCATACTGTTTCACTTCAGGTGAAAACTTTCCTCCGTCAGAAGGTGTTCCCCAAACTCGATTTGGCAAAGAAGATGTATCGATATCGTTGGTCATGGCTGATTCTACGTGCTTCTACTTTATATAGTCACTTTGTCGATATTTTTTTGCACACTTTTTTTATTTTTTCAACTTTTTCAGAAAAAGTCTTTCAGCTTCAGAACGCGTACTCATTAATGCATAACAACTTGCGCACCTTATTCATCGACTTGTCGGTTCTGCGGTACACCTTACTCATACTGCAGTTATGTTGTTCTGCAATATCTTCCACTCGATTGCCGTACATAAAACGTTCTGAAAAAAGTTCCCATTCTACTGCAGGCAGTATTTTTTGCAATTTGTTCTTAATATCCATGCCATCCACTAGTGACATGCGAACATCTATTGCGGCCTCACCATCTACCATCAACTCTTCCTCAGGTTGATAGTACTGAGTAGGATCATAAAAAATGATTTTAATCTCCTTTTTCAACAGCTTCATCAGTTCACGCCGATAAGCTTCATCAAAATAGGTAGCAAACGCACCTTTCTTGGGGTTGTAGCCCTTGAAAATACTCAATGAGGATTTTCGCAGTAATTTTTGAGCGCAGGAGCGAACTTTTTCCTGCATTGACATGCCGATATCATCGAAATGGTTACTCCAGAAAACAACTACCGGTTCAACGATGCGTTGAATCTCGACGAATGCAGCTGCGGAGTCACCTGTGAACGACACCTCTTCTTTCCGGGTGTCGCCCACTTTTACATTCACCACTTTGTAGTTCGCAAGAACACGCTTAACCAACTTAGCATCCCTATCTCTGTCAGCAAGTATGGCATTGGATTCTTCCAGCGAAACGCGAAACTCCCGAGACTTAGAATCATTGAATATATTCAACGGTTCTTCAGTTGGCAGTCCCGTGCTACTCGGTTTAGAGTCATAACTCAACGGAATAAAAGCCGCCGTATGAGATTTCCGATAATACGGGGGTAGCGGTCGTGCAGACTTAGGAGTACTTCTATGATATTGATTCCTATTCCGTATAACGGACGCAACCTTCTTTGCCAGTTCAATAAAAAAAATCGTAATACTTCCTATAAGAGACCCCTTTTTCTGCTTTACCGGAGTTATTTTAACCTGTTCTGTCGGCTTCACCTCTACCGGGCCTGCATGATTTTCTCCCACCCGAACAAAAAACTCTTCAACCTCCGGATTTCCTTGATAACCCAGTTCATCCAGTAAAAGGAAGATAGACGCAATCCGCCCACATTGCGGATTGGTCAAAATAGCAAGCAGCAGTTCCTCCCGGCGGGCCAATGTCAGACCGCCGTTAAAAAAAGCCTTGAACTCGTCATGTGTGATTTTCATAGTAATGTCAAATCAGCGATGGAAGTCGAAACGAGTTGCAATAAACTTACGCTCAGAGTGGTCGAATACCTCGAGCCGACAGATGAGCGCAACATGCGGAAGTTATCTGATTTATTCCATCCGTATTTATTATCGCATTTGTCCGATTAAAAATCGCACGGCGAACTTTGCTCATGATACAGCTTTCGGAATGCTGTGTCAAGGATTATACCTGAAAAACGGGGTCTGTTTCAGATTTGCTGGTAGTAACTCATCGGCATTTTTGTCTGTTTTTGGAGTCTGAGATAGTAAATCTGACGCAATTTCAAAAATAAGTACTCTACATCAAAAATACCGGAGGCGTTGGATTGAATTCTTTTTATCATTGCGTTCGCAGACTCTATCTTGGCCGAGTTTATCTTGTAGCGAATGCCGTTAATTATGCTGACACCCTCCTTTTGACACGGACAAGCCTTTTCTTCTTGTTTTTGTCCGGATGAGTGCATGTGTTTTATAGCATAAGACAGTGTGGTCGGTCAATCCATTTTTTGCGCGATTTTGTAGCGTAGACACTGCGTTC
>JAZNGY010000089.1:0-10807 GCA_045576695.1 Akkermansia sp. | reverse complement strand
TAACAGAGCGTTAAAAAATACATTTTTCTGTGCCCTGGTGTGCAGAGGTTCCCATTGGCATTACCTGTATTGTCATCTGTGGGCCTTCTACACTTTTTGCCGGGATACTGCTTGATTTGAATGAAAAAACGTGTTATTTTTTTCTTGGCTGATAGATGTTGATTTTTTGGTACTCTTATACAAACAACCAACCATTAAAAACATGATGAAACGCGCATTACTTCTTCTTTCGCTCCTCGCAATGCCTTGTGTGGTTACACCTTGCAAGGGTGATGCTGCCCCCGGCACCTCTATAACCACAGAATCTCCTCTCGATAAGATATGCAATCTTTTGAAATTATCGGGTCGGTCGGAAAAGGAAATAAAGATTTTACGCGCAGGGTATGAGGATGATACTGCTACTTTGGATAAGCTTAATGGTGGATTTCTACTTAATTTTTATTGCATGGGTGCCGCTGCCGCCGGTAACAAAGAGCTGGTTCTGCAATGCCTTGACAAAGGCGCAAAGCCGAACTTGGGGCTTGAAGGCGCTGCATTGGGTGGCCATATGGATATCATACAGTTGATACTCGACAAAGGTGCTGACCTGAACTGGGGGCTTTATGGCGCTGCTCGTGGTGGCCATATGGACATCGTACAGTTGCTGCTCTCCAAAGGCTCTGACCCGGACAGGGGGCTTATAGGCGCTGCTCGTGGAGGCCATATGGACATCATACAGTTGATGCTCGACAAAGGTGCTGACCTGAACCGGGGGCTTGAGGGCGCTGCTCGTGGAGGCCATATGGATATCATACAGTTGATGCTCGACAAAGGTGCTGCCCTGAACTGGGGGCTTTATGGTGCTGCTTGTGGAGGCCATATGGATATCGTACAGTTGATGCTTGATAAAGGCGCTGACCCGGACTGGGGACTTGGTGGCGCTGCATCGGGTGGCCATATGGATATCGTACAGTTGCTGCTCTCCAAAGGAGCTACTGACTACAACTGTGGGCTTAGAGTCGCTGCAGAGGGTGGCCATATGGACATCGTACAGTTGCTGTTCTCCAAAGGCGCTACTGACTACGACAGTGGGCTTTGGTACGCTGCAGAGAGTGGCCATATGGACATCGTACAGTTGCTGCTCTCCAAAGGCGCTACTAACTACAACGATGGGCTTTTTGGCGCTGCAGAGGGTGGCCATATGGGCATCGTACAGTTGATGCTCTCCAAAGGCGCAGACCCGAACGTGGGACTGAGAGGCGCTGCTTATGGTGGCCATATGGACATCGTACAGTTGATGCTCTCTAAAGGCGCTCACCCGAACGCGGGGCTTGAGGGCGCTGCTTATGGTGCCCATATGGATATCGTACAATTGCTGCTCGACAAAGGCGCTACTAACTACGACTGGGGGCTTATAGGCGCTGCAGAGGGTGGCCATATGGAGATTGTAAAGTTAATGCTCTCCAAAGGCGCTACTAACCTTGATTCAGCCCTTGATGCAGCCGAGCGCAACGGCCATACCGAGTGCGCAGAGCTTATCCGCGCGGCAATGAAGAAGTAATGTTTGATGTTGAATCTTTGATGTTTAAAGTTTAACACTCATTCAAGCCGAATATCACAACAAACTTTTTTACCGGTGCCGTGGGGGTGATACCACGGCACCGCTTTTTTGGAAAGTTGTAAAGAAGATGAGCAAGGTAATTTGAAGTACGAGTTACGAGATTCAAAATACGAAGTAATAGTTAGGCATACAGCCGTCATGACAGCGGCAACTCATGCGCGGCTTTGCAACACTGCGCCACAGGCGCCTGACTCTGAACTTCGTACCTCGTATATCGTCATTCGTACATTCAAACTCCGATTTGTCGGCCGAGATAAAACACTGTGATACAAACACGGCAGCCTCCGCATAGGGGGCTGCCGTGTAAAAATTGCGTTACGCGGTGTTACGCCTCAAGCTGCTCTTGCTTCTTTTTGGGCAGGCAGAAGAGGAGCCAGCCGCAGAGGAACATAAGCACACCTGCGGTGCAAAGGATAACCTCCAGCTTGACACCGGAGTCTTTGAGCATGCCGCCCATCCAAGTGATGAGAGCACCTACGCCGGCAGATACGAAGTTGAGCAAGCCGTAACCGGTTGCAGAGAAGCGCTCGTCAATGCTGGAGCGCAGCACCGGCATGAGCGTGGCATCAATGGAGCCCTGGGCTACACCCTGCATGGCAACCAAGGCCAACACAACGGCATAACCGAGGTGGGAGCCGAAAAGCATGGCCAGCAAGACGCAGGGGCCGGCTACGCAGAAGGCGATGCCGGGTACGTAAGCTCGGGCGTTACAGTTGCGCAGGTACCAGCGGTCTGCAATAACGGCTGCGGCCAATACGGCGATGTATTTGGCAATGCTGCTCCACAAGGTGGCATCGGGGCCTGCCTGTGCTTCGGTCAGGTTGAACATGTCTTGCAGCAAGCGCGGGTACCAAGAGAGGAGGAACCAGTTGGCAAAGCCGGCAAAGAAGATCATGAGCAACAGGATGCTCATAGCGCGTGTAGCGAAAAGGCCGCGGAAGAGATCGCCCATGGTGAAAGAGGGTTTCTCCTCTTGCTTTTCCTCAACTGCTGTTTCGGCAGGGGCGGTTTCTGTTTCTTGGGCGCCCTCGGGGTCGCGCAGGAAGAGGATAACGACCAAGGCGTAGGCTACACCGATAAAGCCGAATACCTCAAAGGTAAGGCGCCAGCCGAGCTCGCCGGACATCAGCGCACCGTAACCGGCCAAAGCCTGGCCGGCGTAAATGCCGCTCATGTGCAAGCCGGTTGCCAGAGAGCGGGTCTTGCCGCGGTGGTAATCGGTAATAAGAGCAAGGGCTGCGGGGATGTAGAAGGCCTCACTCACACCCATGAGGGCGCGCCAGATGAAGAGCTCTGTGTAAGAACCGGCGGCACCGGTCATGTAGGTAACAATGGACCATACAACCAAGGATACCATGATGAGCAGCTTGCGGCTGAAACGGTCTGCCAGATAACCGCCGATGGGGCTGAGGATGGCATAGATAAGCAAGAATACGGCAGTAATGGCGCCGAATTGCTCTTGGGTCATGGGGATGCAGTCTGCACCCTCGGTGATGGACTTGTTGAGCACGGACATGAGCTGTCTGTCAAAGTAGTTGAGCATAACAACTACCCACAGAATAGCAACAGCAATCCAAGCCCATTTGCCGGGGTTATCCTTGGCGTCTTTGGGTACCGGGATGAGCTTGACGCCCTTTTTAAGGGCAATCATGATGGCGATGACTACAATGGCCAGCCCACCCCAAGGGGTAAGGTCTGCCAAGTAGGAGAGCATGGTGTGTTCTTGTGGCATGTGTTTTAATTATTGATTTGGATGTTTGAGATAATCGGTGTGCGGACACCGGGGTGGGTTTCGCCGGAGATGATGTAGATGCTGTCATCCCATTGAACGGCAGGGCAGGTGGCAACGCCTGTAGCATTGTCGCCTTCCTTAACCCACTGCCCGGTGGCGGGGGTGAAGGAGTAAATGGCCTTGTTTTGGCCGGGGTGTACCTCCGGGGCTTTGCCGGTGAGGGAGGCTCTGTAGAAGTTGCCGGGGTCGCCGGCAACAACGTAAAGCTTACCGTTGTAAGACGGCAGGGGATTGGCTGCACCCACCAGCGGTTCGGGCATGGGGGTAGTGCTGCACCAAGAGTCGGTGGCGGGGTCGTAGCAGAGGGTGCTGTGCAGGTAGGTGCGCTCGGCTGCGCCGTTGGCATCGGGGTGCAGAGAGCAACCGCCTGTTACGTAAATTTTACCGTCTACCACACCGGCAGCGGCCAGCATGCGGGCCTCGGGCATGCGCGAGACCTCTTTCCACCCCGGGTTGGGGTTTGCCATATCCAGCACAAAACAGCGGGAAAGGCAGGTGACGGAATCTGCTTTTTCTTGGCCACCCATCACATATAATTTGGTGCCCACCACGGCAAAGGCGGGGTAGGCAACGGTTGTGGGCAGCTCCGGCAGCATGGAGGTGGAGGCTTCTTCCTCCTTCAGCTCGGTATAGGTTACAGCGGCGGTGTGGCCATCTGCATTGCAGCCACCGGCAATAATCATGCTCTTGCCGTATGCGGCGTAAGCGGCGTAGCCGATGGGGGCAGGCAGGGTACCTACAACGGTGGCTTGCGGCGTGGTGCAACCTTGGCTTAAATTCATAAAGCAAACATCACCGTAAAATGCTTTGGCACCGCGCTCTGCCGGTGTTTTGGCGCCCGGTTTGGCATTGGGAAAGTTTGCGCCACCGGTCATGAGTATGCCGTTGCTTTCCGGGATGAGTACGGCAGCCATGCCGGCGCGCCCTACTTTGTCCGAGATTTGCAAACCGGTGTCAGATGCAACGGAGCTTACCTCTGCCGTAGCTGTGCAGATGCAGAGGGCAGCCAGTGCTGATGTAAAAAAGCTGCGTTTCATGGCCGTGCGCATCAGTTCATTTTGGCGCCCCACACTTGGTTAGAGCGTTTGCCGGGGCGCTGCTCGCCGTTGATGATAACGGCCATGCCCTGCCACTCTGCGCAGGGCAGCACGGCGCGGGCCACGGCGATTTCGCCGGCGTCTTTCCACTCCCCGCACTTAATGCAGTAGCAGAGGGAGAAGTTGTGGAAGCCGGGGTGATTTTGCGGGGTGAAGCCCTTGACGGTGGCGTCATCACCACCCAGCAGGTAGATATGCCCGTTGATAACGGGGGCGGGGGTGGGGCCGGCTGCGCAGAAGTGCGGCAGCTTGGGCAGCGGTACCCAACCGCCGTCTACGCTGTAGCTCCAAGCCTCGGTGAGCATGTCGCGCACCATGCGGCCGTCTTCGCCATCTTTCAGGCCAATGCCGCCCAGCACATAGATGCTGTCGCCCTCGGTAGCCATTTGCTGCAAGAAACGCCCGCGGGCCGGCAGGGCGGGGGCCTCTGCCCAAGTAGCGGTGGCGGGGTCATACACCCACATGCGGCTTTCGGCATCTTGCTCGCCCGGGGCAATGCTGCCGCCTTGCACATATACCTTGCCATGCAGCACGGCAGCGGCGTGGCCGGTAAGCGTGGTGGGCAGCGGGGGCAGGGGCTTGCATTGCACGCTGCTGCCATCCCAAGTGAGCAGGTAGCAGTCTGCCACGGCACCATCGGCATTGCTGCCGCCAATCAGCATCACACCTTCGGGCAGGGTGGCGGTGGCGCCATAGCCCAGCGGCTTGGGCAGCGGTGTGCTCTCTACCCATGTTTCACTGCCTGCGGGCAATACGAATACGCGGTCTGTCCAGCGCTTCGGGCCGCCTTCCCACAGCGGTTTTTCAGGGAAATTTGCACCGCCGGTCACAATAAGCGCACCGTTGTGCACACCGGCGTATGAGCCGGCGTAGCCCTCTGCATCGGGCAGGTCTGCCAGCTTTTGCCATGTCAAAGAAAGATTATTGCATGTCATAACATACTGACTCTACCAAAAACAGGGGGGCACTGCAAGCAAATTTGCCATTCTTTACAGCAAAAAGCCGTTGCCTCTCAGCAAGGCAACGGCTTTTTGATAAAATTATGTTATATAAACGCTTATCAGCTGCGGCGACGGCGTGCCGCCATGGCTGCCAAGGCCAGCAGAGAAAGCGTGGCCGTGGTCGGCTCGGGGATGCTTTCAGAGAGTTCGCTGTATTTGCGTGTGGTTTCATTACCTTGCTCGTCTCTCAGGGTAATGAGGGTGTCGCCGGTAAAGCCGTCGGCGATAAAGCCGTCGGAATCCCAAGAGTCATTGACAAAGTTCACGAACAAATCATTCTTGTCCAAGAAGCTGAAATCCGTTGTCGTGTCGCCGTCGGTTATGGCTAAGTCTACCAGCAATACGATATTTACATCATAAAACGCTAAGCCGCCCCCCCATCAGGTCAATGGAGCTGTCGAGTGTCATGACTACTTCAGATGCATCCTCCAAATACATGTATTCCGTCTGCACGTTGCCGTTCGCGTACAGGGTACCGCCATATATTTCAGTTGCGGCGGTGTAGCTGCCGTCATTCAGGGTAAGTCTTGTGCCCTCATAGATAAAGAGTCGGCCATTGATGGTGCCGTTGTTTTCGATGTAGCCGCCGGTTGCCGTATCGGCAAGGGACATGAAATCGTAGCATACTTGATCAGCTTCATCGGGTACATCGTTCATAGTGCCGTTGTTGACGAGGTAGCCATCGTAAATGTAGATTTGGTTGGCATTGACGACACCGTTGTTGATTAAACTGCCGTGTGTAGATTCACTGCCGATGTTTGTATAACCGTATGTTGCAGTTTCGTTTTCGTTGATAACAACGTCTGAGTGAATTTCGGCATTACCGGTGCCTGCCAAGGCTACCAAACTTGCCAAGGTGTATAGTGTTCGTTTCATATTATTAAAGTAAGCGATTCGTGCTTGTTGTTCTCTGAGTATACATTGTTATTATGCGGATGCAAGCCCAATATAGAAGAAAAATATTCCCGCTATGCCGGTGCGTTTTCAGGGCAATTGCCCGTCTCACGCGCCCGATTCCGCAACCGCGCTGTTTTATTGCGTGGCTATGTTAAGTTACAGTTGTTAGATGCAACTGCCCGACCAATGGAAATTTATGGGGCTGTTTGATGTGATACTGTGAGCGTAGCGAACCAAATTTAAGAGCCCCGTGATAGCGGGTCGACGGACCAGTAGCCACGTGGTGTAGCTGCGTCAGCAGCGGAACCCGTGGTAGTGGTATAAAGAATCTCGGAGCCCGAAGCAGCGCAGCTGCTGAGGCCGACAGCAGGGTAGCATCCCCCATAAGTATTGTTTATTCTTTTTTTATAATGTGTTGTTATTTAATAATAATACGGTTTAACTGAGCTTGCTAACGCAAAAACAGGAGCGGTGCGTGCTGTCGGCCTCGACGCCTTCGCTACGCTTAGGCTTCTCGGGCTCCGATTTTATTTTCATCTTACCCCGGGTTCCGCCGCTGACGCGGCTGCACCCGGGGCTAGTGGTCCGCCGCCCCGCTGTCACGGGGCTTAGGAATTCGGCTCACTTTCGTTCGCATATAACACCCCGATAAACTCCGATTTAGTGTTCATGTTTCTAATTATACCCACGCGTATGTTCATCCTGTAAATGGTAATTTGAAGTACGAGTTACGAGATTCAAAATACGAAGTAATAGTCATGCATACATCCGTAATGACAGCGGCAACTCATGCGTGGCTTTGCAACACTGCGCCGCATGCGCGGGGCTCTGAACTTCGTACCTCGTATATCGTAATTCGTACATTCAAACTCCGATTTATCAACCAACATGTTTAACAGAGCAAAAAAGGAGCTTGTGCATGATACTCAGCTATTCTGTCACCGCTGTTTTTCAACAGAGGTCTATTCATTCAAAAAACGGCTCAAAACTTCACTTCTGTTACGTATTTTCTGCTCGTTTTCAGAAAATGTGCTTTTTTGTGTAGAAAAATGCAAAATTTTTGCGTTGTATTTTCAAGGGGTTATGAAAAATGTGACAAAAAAGTGAAAATTTTTAGAAAAATTGGCTTGACGTTCGGCGTCGATTCTGGTAAGATTCTCGGCACACCGACACGGTGCAGCTCGAAAGGCTGAGCGGCTCGAATGAGCAGCGCGAAGCAAGCCGAGCGAGGCAGTTTTCAAGTTTACTGACTTTCTGAGATGCTGAGGCTGGGTTGAAAAACTCGCCACCGGATACAACCTTCCGGGTGGAGCATCGGAGAGGATAAAGAGAGGGAAGGAAAAGGTCGTGACGCGTGCCGTGGCCTGCGCCGAGATGAAACCCTGTGGGGTTTCGGAGCGATGGTTACACGGTACTGATGAACTTAAAAGTTCATTGGTCCAGCAATTTCTAAAATATATATTATGGAGAGTTTGATTCTGGCTCAGAACGAACGCTGGCGGCGTGGATAAGACATGCAAGTCGTACGAAGTGGCTTCGGTCACTTAGTGGCGCACGGGTGAGTAACACGTGAGTCATCTGCCCCTGAGACAGGGATAGCCCCGGGAAACTGGGATTAATACCTGATGGTCTCGCAAGAGTAAAGCAGCAATGCGCTCGGGGAGGAGCTCGCGTCCTATTAGTTAGTTGGCGGGGTAACGGCCCACCAAGGCGATGACGGGTAGCCGGTCTGAGAGGATGTCCGGCCACACTGGAACTGAGACACGGTCCAGACACCTACGGGTGGCAGCAGTCGAGAATCATTCACAATGGGCGAAAGCCTGATGGTGCGACGCCGCGTGGGGGAAGAAGGTCTTCGGATTGTAAACCCCTGTCATGTAGGAGCAAGACGCAAGTTTGATAGTACTACAAGAGGAAGAGACGGCAAACTCTGTGCCAGCAGCCGCGGTAATACAGAGGTCTCAAGCGTTGTTCGGAATCACTGGGCGTAAAGGGTACGTAGGCTGCCGGATAAGTCGTGCGTGAAAGGCAGGGGCTCAACCTCTGGAGTGCGCATGATACTGTTTGGCTGGAGTAATGGAGGGGGAACCGGAATTCTTGGTGTAGCAGTGAAATGCGTAGATATCAAGAAGAAGACTCGTGGCGAAGGCGGGTTCCTGGACATTTACTGACGCTGAGGTACGAAGGCTAGGGTAGCGAAAGGGATTAGATACCCCTGTAGTCCTGGCAGTAAACGGTGCACGCTTGGTGTGTGGGGAATCGACCCCCTACGTGCCGGAGCTAACGCGTTAAGCGTGCCGCCTGGGGAGTACGGTCGCAAGATTAAAACTCAAAGAAATTGACGGGGACCCGCACAAGCGGTGGAGTATGTGGCTTAATTCGATGCAACGCGAAGAACCTTACCAAGGATTGACATCCCGTGACCGCCTATGAAAGTAGGTTTTCTATTCGTAGACACGGAGACAGGTGCTGCATGGCCGTCGTCAGCTCGTGTCGTGAGATGTTTGGTTAAGTCCAGCAACGAGCGCAACCCCTGCTGCCAGTTACCAGCGAGTAAAGTCGGGGACTCTGGCGGGACTGCCCAGATCAACTGGGAGGAAGGTGGGGACGACGTCAGGTCAGTATGGCCTTTATACCTTGGGCTGCACACGTACTACAATGCCCAGTACAGAGGGAAGCAAGCAAGCGATTGCAAGCAGATCCCGAAAAGTGGGCCCAGTTCGGATTGGAGGCTGCAACTCGCCTCCATGAAGCCGGAATCGCTAGTAATGGCGCATCAGCTACGGCGCCGTGAATACGTTCCCGGGTCTTGTACACACCGCCCGTCACATCATGGAAGCCGGTCGCACCCGAAGTATCAGGAGCCAACCGTAAGGAGGCATGGTCCTAAGGTGAGACTGGTAACTGGGATGAAGTCGTAACAAGGTAGCCGTAGGGGAACCTGCGGCTGGATCATCTCCTTTCTATGGAGTAAGAGTGATAACACGATACAAAAATCACTCAGGTCGAACCGCGCGAGAATGCGTCAGGTTCGCGGTGCGCGTCACGGTCTTTTCCTTCAATATAAATCAAGGCGGCTGTAGCTCAGTCGGTTAGAGCACGCGCTTGATAAGCGCGGGGTCATAGGTTCAAGTCCTATCAGCCGTATTACCCTCTCAATATCAAAAGTGAACAAAATGTCAGAAAGAAGAGCAGATTGACATCCGCGTGGCAAAATTACAGATTCTGATGAAAATCAGAACTCCAACAATTTTGTGGGAAACTACAATTTCCAAGAATAGAGACACACAAGAATCAAGCATACAAGCAAGATTCGCTTAAGATTTCAAAAATTAAGTGAATCACCGGGGGTTGACCTCATCTGTGAATGAGGAACTCAAGGGCTTATGGTGAATGCCTTGGTGCCAACAGGCGAAGAAGGACGCAACAAGCTGCGAAAAGCCTCGGAGAGCTGCAAGTGAGCTAAGACCCGGGGGTATCCGAATGGGGTAACCTGATAGAGTTAATACTTTATCGTCATAACCTGAATACATAGGGTTATGAACGCGACACCCGCTGAAGTGAAACATCTCAGTAAGCGGAGGAAAAGAAAGAGAAATCGATACCGTAAGTAGTGGCGAGCGAAAGCGGTAGAGCCCAAACCGGAAGTACTCTTCCGGGGTTGAAGGACTCGGACATGGTGAACAGTAATCGATAGTTTAATTACTTGGAAAGGTAAGCCAAAGAGGGTGATAGCCCCGTGAGCGAAATCTTTTACTGCACCTACGAGCATCCTGAGTAGCACATCACACGTGGAACGATGTGCGAATCCGCGCGGACCACCGCGCAAGGCTAAATACTAGTTGGCGACCGATAGTGAACAAGTACCGCGAGGGAAAGGTGAAAAGAACCGCTGTGAGCGGAGTGAAATAGAACCTGCAACCGTAAGTCTACAAAGTGTCAGAGCCCTTCGGGGCAATGGCGTGCCTTTTGTTTAATGAGTCTGCGAGTCAGTGTTCGTGGCAAGGCTAAGTGCTTCCGGCACGCAGCCGTAGCGAAAGCAAGTCCGAATAGGGCGTCAAGTCGCGGGTACTGGACCCGAAGCGGAGGTGACCTACCCTTGGCCAGGTTGAAGCATGGGTAAAACCATGTGGAGGACCGAACGGGTGAACGTTGAAAAGTTCTCCGATGAGCTGAGGGTAGGAGTGAAAGGCTAATCAAACCCCGTGATAGCTGGTTCTCTCCGAAATGCATTTAGGTGCAGCGTCACATGCTGATGAGCGGGGGTAAAGCACTGACAAGGCAAGGGGGCACACCCGCCTACCGACCCTTATCAAACTCTGAATACCGTTCAATGGAGTGTGGCAGTGAGACGGCGGGGGATAAGCTTCGTCGTCAAAAGGGAAACAGCCCAGACCGCCGGCTAAGGTGCCTCAATCAT
>JAZNGY010000088.1:0-37804 GCA_045576695.1 Akkermansia sp. | reverse complement strand
GACTCGCTACGCTCGCTGTCATTTTTGGGCAGAAAAATGGTGGATTTGCCTTGTTTTTTAGTCAATTATCCGCTAGAATTTCGGTGACCGCAATTTTGAGGCATCCACTTTTCGGTGACTGTTTTTTTTGAGGCAATACGTACCTCAAAATAGGCTTGCAAAACAGCCCCTGTAATGCTAACATGCAGCAGGGCGTGCAGCCGGCAAAACTGATAAGGCTGCAACACACGTAGAGAGTACAGGACACCTACAACCATGCCAAGCGTACTTATAAAAACATACGGCTGCCAGATGAACGAGCGAGATACCGAGCAGGTGCTCAGCATGTTTCTGGCCGGGGGCTATAACATCACCAAAGACGAGGATGAAGCAGACGTCATCCTCATCAACACCTGTTCAGTGCGAGAAAAGGCTGAGCTGAAAGCCTTGGGCAAAATGGGACTGTTGTGTGCCCGCCCCACTGCAAAACCGTGGGTAGTGTATGGTTTTATGGGCTGTATGAGCCAAAGCCGCAGTAACAGCTTATTCCGCGACATTGCCAGGCTTGACATCGTAACGGGTACCCACCAGTACCACAACGTTTACAAACTTTGCAACAGATTACTGCGCAACCGTTTGGCTCAAAACATAACAGAGCCTGTTAAACGCGGCGCGCGCATATGCGCCGTTGAACATGAAGAGGGATTCCAAAACGCCATAAAAGACCACCTCCCCCCCTCCGGCAACTGCACGGCATTTGTATCCATCATGCAAGGGTGTGATATGCGATGCTCATACTGCATTGTACCCAGCACCCGTGGTGAAGAATGCAGTCGCCCCATGAATGATATTCTCACCGAGGCTCGCGAACTTGTAGAACGCGGAGTCAAAGAAATCACACTGCTGGGGCAAATTGTCAACCGCTACGGCAGAGAAGAACCCATCATCAACGGCAGAGGCGCCTTTGTACGCCTGCTGGAAGCCCTGCATGAGATTGACGGGTTGGAGCGCATACGCTTTACCTCGCCACACCCCATCGGGTTCCGTCAAGATTTGGTAAATGCATACACGTACCTGCCGAAACTGTGTAGCCACATTCACTTCCCGATGCAAAGTGGCAGCGACCGCATACTCAAACTGATGCTGCGCCCCTACAAGAATGAAAAATACCTCAAATTATGTGAGGACATGAGAGAAGCGCGCCCGGATTTAGCGATAACCACCGACATCATCGTGGGTTTCCCCGGCGAAACGCATGAAGATTACCTGCAAACCAAAGCCGCAGTGGAGCGCATTCAGTTTGATAATGCCTTCATCTTTCAATACTCGCCACGCAAAGACACCCCGGCAGCGGCAATGGAAGACCAAATTTGCCTGCGTGTTAAGGAAGAACGAAATCACGACTTGCTGGAATGCGTTAACCGCATTGCCACGGCACGTAATCAAGCGCTGGTAGGCACCACGCAAACCATTTTAGTAGAAGGCCCCAGTAAAAATAACCCGGATAGGCTGCAAGGCAGAACCTCGCAAAACAAACCGGTCATCATTGACGGTGGGTCTGCGCAAGTGGGTACCATTGTACCCGTTACCATTACAGAATGCACCGGTTTCACCCTTTACGCTAACGTACAACAATGAAAATCAGCAACAGCATCACCGCAACATTCGCTATGATCAGCACCGCCCTCGCCGCTTGGCAACCGGAAGAAGTACCCGACGATATACGCAGAAATTATTTGGACGCCAACATGGTTATGTCTGAAGACCCATGTGACTGGCGAGAACCCGTGCGCGCAATCTTTGCCCCTGCGGTAGAACATTGCAATAGCCCGAGAGAAGCCGTACTTTATATTGCCGCCAATATGACCAAGCTTACCGGGGCATACTATACCATAGAGCGCCGCCGTGCAGACATGAATGCCCTGGAGGCGCTGGCAGAGAAGAAGATATCATGCTCCGGGCAAACGATTCTTATGGTATGCGCCTACCGCTCCATCGGCATACCGGCCCGAGCTGTCGGCATCCCCACGTGGAACCACATTCGAGGCAACCATTCATGGCCGGAAGTATACTTTGACGGCGAATGGCACATGATAGAGTTTAATGAAAAAGACTTTAACACCGGGTGGGTTATGGAAAACATCGGCATGTTGGACCCCAAACACCCCATGCAAAAGATATTAGCCGTACACCCCGGTGGTGAATATTGTTTCCCTGTGTACCAAGACCGCCCCATACCTGCTATTGACGTGACAGAGCGCTACCGCAAACTCTCTGCCGACTGGTACGCCAAATACGGTCCCCCCGCAGACCAGCAACGCTTAATGGTAGATATAGTACCCCGCCCCGAGGTAGCCCCGAATATCGAACTACTTGACGAAAACGGCAAGGTGCTGGGGGTAAAACCGCTGCCGGTCAAAACGGATGACGTGAGATTCTTTGCCACATTCTCCATGCCGCGAGAAGGTAAACACTACCTGCGTATAGAAGGCGCGCCTCAACAGCTCGAGGTGCCCTGCACCCCTGAAGCCGTACAGGTGCTGCACCTGCAAATGGGCAAAAAATAAGCACTGTTTTACATCCAACAAAAAGGCCCCATACCGTGTTGTATGGGGCCTTTTTGTTGAAGATGTATTTACTTTTTACGCAGCTTTCTGATGCAGTTTTTCCAAGCCTCAACCATGGGATGCGCTAAGGAGCGAGCCCTGACTTTAACAGCCAAAGACTCCGAGGGCACGCAAACATTAAGCGGATGAGGCAGTTTTTCAACCACCGCCGCTTCGCCGGGTTTAATGGTGCCCACGTAGTCACCATCTAACTGATAATCCAGTTTACCTTCAGCTGTAATCACACAAGATTCAAAGCGACGCACATTGGTAAACATACTGGTATTACGCTGGGTAGCACCTTTCTGTAACATACATGCCAGCACTTCAAACAGAATCATGGGGCTTTCCTGGTGCATAATGACGGCATCAAGCAAGCCATCATCATAACGAGCCTCGGCATGCAAATAGGCCTCTCCACCGTATCTTTTACCATTACCCAGAATCACTTGAGTACCCAACAGCTCCTCACCATCCGGTAATGTTACGGTTATTACCGGGTGTCTGTCCATAGCAACCTTAAAGGCAGTTACAACATGAGATGCAGCCCCAAGCCACCTTTTCAATTTAGGCGTAATCAGCTTGATGACTCGGGCATCCATACCGAACCCCGCCATTTGCAGAAACGGTTTACCGTTAATGGTAAAAATATCAACAGGCTGACGCTGCCCCTGTTGCATGGCCAAAAGAGCCTTATCAAAGCGGCGAGAACCAATACCCAGCTCACGCGCAAAAACATTCATTGTACCGCAAGGCAAAATACCCAGTGCTGATTGAGTACCGATAAGCCCTTGCGCAGCACACATGAGAGTGCCGTCACCACCGGCAGCTGCCACTACGGGCTCGCCGGCTTCGGCGAGTTCATGCGCCTTATCCGTCAGGTCTTGGGCACTCGTTGTGTGTATAAGTCTGAATTCTCGGCTGTGAGAACCAAGCCAAGAATTCAGACCGGAGCGAAATAAGCTACCGGCATTAGGATTAAGCAGTAAGGGTATTGCGTCGCGCATACATTTAAAGCACTACCAATACGGCAGCAAAAAATGATACGGTGAAAGCCGGTGAGTCTATCAAATCAAAAATACCGCCTATGCCGGGTAAAAGAGAACCACTGTCTTTGACCGCAAGGCCACGCTTGATGAGAGAACCGGCCAAATCACCCGCAACGCTCAAGATAAAGATGCAGGGCATCAGCACGCAGAAGAATTGCACCGGCGTGATGGTGAAATTGAACGTAGCAAGCCAGAAAAGCCCCCATGCACAGGCAGATGTGATGATAAAGGAACCGATGATACCCTCCCACGTTTTCTTCGGTGAAACAACCGGGCTGAAGCGGCGTTTGATGAACTTGCCGCCTATGAGTACACCGCTCACATACGCCCATATATCACTCATCTTGGTAACAAGCACCAGCCAAAGCAAGGTCTTAATGGCGCACTCATTGTACAAAGAGGCTAAGGCGAACGAGAAAAGCCAAACCGGATAAACAAATGACAACACAGTAATACCCATGCTACTGAGAGCCTGTGCGCCGGTGCGCCCCTTGTAGTCCATGGCTCGCAATTCTGCAAAGAATGCAGCTATGACAAAAAAGACTAAAAAGCCTAATGCAACAGAAACAAAATCAAACTCTAAGCCATTTAAAATTTGCAGTCCCTCCTCACCATTCATCAGCATGCCGGCGGCCATCAACCATGGGTATACCATGCCGGCAGCAAAAGCAAGCCCACGGTTGGATTCTGCGGAGCGCTCGCGGAGCATGTTAAACCACTCATAAGTAGTGAGGTTGCAAAGCACACACACCAATATGGCATAACCATAAGGAGACCCCCAAGCAACGGTACCGCCAAGCAGGGACAGCAAAATCACCGTGCTGATGCCACGTTCAATGAATGTCTTTAATTTCGGACTCATTGTTAATAATTTAATTTCTGTTTATTATATATATGAGTACCGCAGCACCCGTTGAAAGGTGCTGCGGCAAGGTTTTAGGTACATTAATGAGCGCATCCCGGGCATGCCCAACCTGCGCGTATATCGGCAAAGAAATCATTCCCCTTATCGTCTACCAAAATGTAGGCGGGGAAGTCTTTAACGGTAATTTTCCATATGGCTTCCATACCCAGCTCGGGGTACTCGATGCACTCAATGGACGTAATGCAGTTCTTGGCCAAATCTGCAGCAACACCACCGATAGAGCCGAGGTAGAAACCGCCGAACTTCTGGCAAGAATCGGTCACGCACTGGGCACGGTTGCCCTTGGCAATCATAATCATGCTGCCACCATGGCTTTGGAAGAGCTCCACATAAGAATCCATACGCCCGGCAGTGGTGGGGCCGAAAGAACCGGAGGGGTAGCCCTCGGGGGTTTTGGCAGGGCCGGCATAGTAGATGGGATGGTCTTTCACATACTGGGGCAGCTCCTTACCGGCATCAAGCAACTCCTTGAGCTTGGCATGGGCAATATCACGGCCTACGATAATGGTACCGTTGAGAGAAAGGCGGGTCTTAACGGGGTACTTGGTAAGCTCTGCCAACACCTCTGACATGGGGCGGTCCAAATCGATGGGTACGCCTGCACTCTTCGTTTCTCGCAATTCTGCGGGTATGTATTTACCCGGGTCATACTCAAGTTCTTCGATAAAGATACCCTCGGGGGTAATCTTAGCTTTGGCGTTGCGGTCTGCAGAGCAAGATACACCGAGAGCAACCGGGCAAGATGCACCGTGACGGGGCAAACGCACAACACGAACATCGAGAGCAAAAGCCTTACCGCCGAACTGGGCGCCGAGGCCTAACTTCTCTGCTTCTTTCTTAAGCTCATTCTCAAGCTCAACATCGCGGAAAGCGCGGCCATGCTCATTACCGCTGGTGGGCAAGCTGTCATAGTACTTGGTGGAGGCCAGCTTCACCGTTTTGAGGCAAAGCTCTGCACTGGTGCCACCAACCACAAATGCAACGTGGTAGGGCGGGCAAGCAGCGGTGCCGAGGGTGCTCATCTTCTCAATCATGAACTTCTTGAGAGAGGTGGGATTAAGCAGAGCCTTTGTCTCCTGATAGAGATAAGTTTTGTTAGCAGAGCCGCCACCCTTGGCAATGAAGAGGAAATCATATTCCATGCCGTGGTCTGTAGCAAAGAGGTCAATTTGCGCAGGCAGGTTAGTACCGGTATTAATCTCTTTGTACATATCAAGCGCAACGTTCTGAGAGTAGCGCAGGTTGTTCTTGGTGTAGCAATCATATGCCCCGCGAGAGATGTATTCGGCATCGTCAAAGCCGGTCCATACCTGCTGGCCCTTCTTACCAACACAAATGGCAGTACCGGTATCTTGGCAAAGAGGCAATACACCAAGTGCAGCTACCTCTGCATTGCGCAGCATGGTAAGGGCTACGCTCTTATCATTTTCCGAAGATTCGGGGTCGTCAATGATATCGCGAACCATTTGCAAATGTTCCGGGCGCAGATAAAAAGCCACATCATGCCAAGCCGTTTCAGCCAGCAGACGTAAACCCTCGGGTTCGACCTTAAGAATGGGTTTACCTTCAAATTCACTTACACTCACGTAGTCTTTAGTAAGCAAACGATACTTCGTGGTGTCTTCCCCCATGGGGAACATGGTCTGATAAACAAAAGGAGGTGTTGCCATAACGAGAGTATGTTAACATAAACTCATCGAAATTTCCAGCACAAATACCCGCATAAACGTAAATATAAGCCTGTACTGGCGGAATTTAAGCTTGCAAGACGGCACTTGACATGTGAATATAGAGCTAAGATGTACAGAACCGTAGTAATCACAGGCGCATCTTCGGGGTTCGGCAAAGCTTTTGCCGAGCAATTAGCCGCGCAATGCAAACGCATCATACTCATTGCTCGCAGCACAGACACGCTACAGAATATGGCTGCTGAGCTGCAAGCAGAACATGGTGTAGAAGCCGTCATCTACACTTGTGACTTGGCAAATGACAACGCAAGAGCCGAACTGGCAGCAAAGCTCGGCACGGTTCAAGATGAAAGCATCTTGCTTATCAACAATGCCGGGCTGGGAGATTACGGTGAGTTCTGCACCTCTGACCCGGAGCGCAACAAAACCCTCATGGCCGTCAACATGACAGCCCCGGTAGAACTCACTCGCGCCATGCTCCCCGCCATGATGAAGGCGCAAAAAGCAGGCATCATCAATGTGGCATCACTGGCGGCAGATCTCGCCATACCGGATTTTGCCATGTACGCAGCATCTAAGGCATTTGTCGCCTCATTCTCAGAGGCATTACGAATGGAGCTGAAAAAAACACATATTCACGTTACGGCAGTATGCCCCGGCCCCGTGCATACCAACTTCGGCGAAGTTGCACGCCGAAGCGGAAAAACAAAAAAAGAAGAACCTTTCCGCAAGTGGTTTTACAGCACCATACCATGTGTAGTCAACACAGCACTCAAAGCAGTGGCGCGCAACACCCCCCGCTGCTACCCCTCTTTCAAAATCAGAATGGCAGGTTTGTTCGTAAGATGCGCCCCCCTATGGTTATTGCGTCTCATTATGAGCACTCGCCCCCGTAAAGCAATACCAACTACCAGCGCCTCATGAGTCTCAAAAAACATAAGAAAAGAAAAAATTCTCACACTATGCTCACTATCGGCATTCTCTCCATTGCCGGTGTGGGTTCCTTCTCCTTATATTCCTCTATATTGAAACCGCATATGGAGGCCATGGAAACCCCACCGCAACCGGCCACAGAACAGGTACAACAAGCTCCCCCCCCCGCACCCAAGCCGGAGCCGGAGTCCGTACCATTGCAAACGTCCATTGAAACGCAACCTTGGCAACCATCTACCTCATTTACCATGGCAGAAATTCACTTACCGCCCTTTCCGCCGGCTCTGCCCGAGCGAGTGGAAATAGGTAAGTTCGAGCATATCAATGAAATGGAGCGAGGCATCAACATCAAGAGCCACGTTAATTTCTCTGAAGGCTCAACGGCATCCACAGACCGCAAAGCAAAAGACGCCTATCAGGTAAAGGTATCGCTGGAGTTGCGCACGCCCCACGCAGCAAAAGGAGATGAGCTACTCAAAGCAAACCCGAAGCTCAAAAACGTACTCAACGCATATACCGCACTGATGGAGCAAGCCAAAGTTTCTCCTTGGTTTCACAAATTATACTTGCACAAGCAAAACAGAATACGCCACAATGCCTGCACCCTCTCACGCTTGCTTGACCGCCATAATTACTACGATACTGATACCATCTTAGAAATAACGGCACCCGATACCAAGCGAAAAGCCTTGTGGATTCAGGCAGACATGGATGTAGTATCTGACGGGTCTGACGGCGACCGCCTGCCCGATATGCCGAAAAAAATTAAAGATAGTGAATTCTATCAACCCTCTACCTCGTACAAATGGAGGAAGAGAACCAAGACCCCGAACCCCTTGTTGGCGGCATGGCAAGAACGCCTGAAAAAATATAAGGAAGCGAATAACCAAGATGGTGTTAAACGTGCAGAGCGCATCATCAGCGACCTCAAAATATTCAGTTTCCTGCTGGCAGAGTACGACTCTTTCATTGTTGTACCGCTAACAGTTAATGATAAAGGCTCTACAAAAAAAGAGGAAGAACATCTCAAGCAATTTCGCCCCACAGCAGGCGACTATGCCGTAGTCATAGTAGACAACAAGGTTTACCCCGCCATTGTGGGTGATTTCGGCCCCAAATTCAAGACCGGTGAAGCCTCTTTGCGCCTTTGTAAAACCGTCAACAGTAAGGCAGGAGTCAACAGTCGCCCGATTTCTCACTTGGGCGTATCCTACATCATCTTCCCCGGTAGCAAAGAAGAAGAAAACGGGCCTATAAATTATGATAGGCTCAATCAACGATGCCGAGAATTAGTAGATGAACTAGGCGGGCTGAGCAAAAAAGCAGAGTTTGTAGAGATGAAAGACCTGCTACCGCAACCGAAGCCGGAAGACGAGAAAAAACAATAATACGGCAAAGATATGATATCTTTTTTAAGAGGAATCGTAGCAGAAGCCCTGCCCCAATGTCTGGTACTGGATGTAGGAGGTGTTGGGTATGAAGTACAAATACCATTATCAACATTTGACCATATCAACCCGGTAGAAGGTCAAACCGTTACCCTGAAAACCCACCTTCACATACGAGAAAACGCCCAGGTGTTGTACGGGTTCGCAACAGATGCAGAGCGAGACATCTTTCGCCTGCTCATTGAGCGAGTAAGTGGTATTGGACCGGCCACAGCCATTTCCATTCTCAGCGGGCTCAATGTTAATGCTTTCAAAGCAGCCGTTGCTGCGGGAGATTCTCAAAGCATAGCCAGAGCCAAAGGCGTAGGCAAAAAAACGGCAGAACGTATCGTGCTGGAACTTAAGGATAAGATTGGACTTGCCGCTACTTGGGAAGCCCAACAACAAGGCACCACAACCCCGGCCGCGGCAGATGCAGAATTGGCGCTCGTGGCTCTCGGGTTCAAACAAACAGAGGCCAGAAAAGCCATCAAAAACTTGTTGGCTGACGCGCCTCAAGCAAATACAGATGACCTCATACGCGGCGCGCTTCGCCTCATGACCCGATAGCAGAACTACGCCATGGTATATCCGGTGGGGCGCACTATACGTATTTTGCTTTGGTTGACAGCAACTATAATATCTGCATTGTTGACCATTGCTATTCTTCACCTATTGCCGGCCCAACAGGAAGAAGAGTCACCGCGACCGCTGCCATTGTCATATGCTATACCGGCAGAAGTCCTGTGCCGGATTGCGGCAACCCCCAAAGAAGAAATACCCGAGGCGGTAGATTCTGACAGCCCACAGCTCAGGCTCAGAGAATACGCCCCGGGCCATTACGAACTCTTATACTGGGGTAACCCGGTGCGCCCTCATTATACGTACTCCATCACCAAAGTCAGCACAGGGAAAACCATCTTGTATTCACCGGATGGCATGCAGGAGCAACAAAGAGATTTAGCGGTTACTCAAGCCCGGAGAACAGACGGAAAACTGCCTCTTCAACCCATAATAAAACTGCATGGTATGGCTCAAAACACGGAGCAATACTACGCGGCAAAAATATCAATTCACGATGGCACTACCGGTAAAATATTGTGTTCTGAAGTTTATCTCATAAACAACGGCAACAACTGACAGTCATGATTATTACTTGACGAATTGAACCTCGTAACATACAATCCTTTCACGCATGAAGCATATTCTCCTCGGATTAAAAAACATTCTTTTGCTTATATTGTTATGTACCATCTTGACGGTAAGCATCAATAATTTAAGTTCCGGCCTGAGTACGGGAGTATTTTTTGATGGAGCATGTAGCCTCCGGTTGTCTTATTTTTACGGTTTTCCGCTGCTTATCATTATCAGCCTGCAACTGGTAGCCATGCGGTGCAGCACTTTTGCATTCAACATATTATTAACCGTATTCAGCGTGCTTCTGTTTGCAGAGATGGCCACATTAGCCTTCGGCCCCGCCATAGCACAGACTCCGGCCATACATCAGCATGCCGTTGACTCCGGTTTGGGCAATATACTCTGTACCAATTCAGCATTGTACTGGTTAATACCGCTTTGCTGGTTTATCTCATTAATGGGGGCAAAACACCAAGTGCGCATCTTTTGCACGGCGCTGGTATGTTATATTCTTTGGATTATATTGACCCCCATGCTGAATGGGTTAGTCTCCAATTGCGGAAATCAGGAAAACCCGGTATTATCGCAAACAATCAACATATTGTCGGGTGCTGATTGGATGCCGGCAGTAGCCATTGGTTGTTTCTTGCTGATTTTCGCATTCATGGTGGATTTATTAGAAAACATTTTCCCTGAAAAGAAAATACAAGAAGCAGAGCGAAAAACAAAGCAAAACTGACAAATACCCCAAAGCCTCCCCTGCTCTTTATTTTCAGCAACAGCACAGCTATGGAAAATTCAACCGTGCGAGATTCGGAAAAGGCAGAACAGGCGAGAAAAAACGTACAACCATACCTCGGCAAACATTTCGGCAAAGCGGTTTTTATCCGCATTTTCAAAGAGGAACGCCTGCTTGAACTTTGGTTACAGACCCCGGCAAGCACTTGGCACTGCCACTGCACCTATAACATTGCCGGTATGAGCGGAGAGCTCGGCCCCAAAACACAAGAAGGAGACAAACAAGCCCCCGAAGGTTTCTACCAAGTTACCCCAAAGGGAATGAACCCGCACAGTAAGTATCACCTTTCTTTCAATATCGGGTATCCGAACCAATTTGACATGAACCATGGCAGGACGGGCAGTTATATCATGATACATGGCGGCACTTCATCTCAGGGATGTTTTGCCATGACTGATGAAAAAATAGAAGAAATCTATACATTGGTCAATGAAGCATTCCGGCACGGCACAATGGTGGTCCCCATACATATATACCCCTTCCGCATGACAGAACAACGCATGCAGGCCGAGAAAAACAGCCCTCACTACAAATTTTGGCAATACCTTATGCCCGGCTACCTCTATACGGAAACGCACAAAGCGCCCTACCCCAATATAGATTCTCATTGTTAAAAAGAATACTTGCACGTTGAATAAAGATGCGCTATAATACGCGCACATATGATGGATAGCACTCTTCTTTCCACGCTCGAGCAGGCCGTAGCAGACGGCAAACTGCTTGCAACATCTCTCGAAAACATTCAGCTTTTGCTTGCCGGCACGCAAGACCCCGTTGCCCCGGCAGCCATCTGCGAGCTTGCAGCCGCAGGAGAATGGGCCGAGCTTAACAACCGCTTTTATAAAACACTCGCTTTCGGCACCGGTGGCTTGCGAGGTCGCACCATCGGCATGGTCGTAGCCCCGGCAGAGCAAGGTAACGGTGGCATCAATGGCCGCCCAGAGTTCCCCTGCGTAGGCACAGCCTCCATGAACTACTTTAACGTAGGGCGAGCCATGCGTGGCCTTATCACCTATGTACGCCGTTTTGTTGAGGCAGAAGGCACAGGCCGCAAACCGAAAATTGTAGTTGGGCATGACACCCGCCACTTCTCCCGCGACTTTGCCGAATACTGTGCCAAGATAGCCACGGATTTAGGCTGCGACTGCGCCTTGTTTGACGGTCCGTGCTCCACCCCGGAGGTATCATTCGCCATACGAGAGCTGAATGCCGACACGGGTGTGGTACTTACCGCCTCTCACAACCCGGCACACGACAACGGGTTCAAGGCATACTTCAATGACGGAGCCCAGCTGATTGCCCCGCATGATAAAGCCGTAATCGCAGAGGTAAACGCACTGACCACCGACACCTACGAGCCGCTGCCGGCAGAACAGCAAGGGCAGCTGAGCATACTCGGGCCCGAGTTTGACGCCATTTACATTGAGAAGCTCAAGGGCATCATCCTGCGCCCGGATGTGTTTGAAAAAGCCGGCGCTAAGGTTGTATACACCAACCTACACGGCACGGGTGGTCGCTGCATCGTACCCATCCTCAAGCAAATAGGCTGCAATGTAAGCACCGTTGCAGAACAAGATGTGCTTGATGGCCGTTTCCCCACGGTGGCAAGCCCCAACCCGGAGAACGCCCCTGCCCTCGATATGGCGATTGCCCAAGCCGATGCTGAAAATGCAGACTTGGTAATAGCCACCGACCCCGACAGTGACCGCATGGGTATTGCCGTGCGAGATACTGCAACAGGCAAGATGCAACTGCTCACCGGCAACCAAACCGGCTGCCTCATGGCATGGTACCGCTGCATGAGCGCAGTGGAGCTGGGCATTATCACCCCCGAGAACAAAGACCACGCCGTCATGGTAAAAACCTTTGTTACCAGCCCCTTGCAAGATGCCATTGCTGAGTCTTTCGGCATTGCCACAGTTAACGTTCTCACCGGCTTCAAGTACATTGCAGCCAAGCTCGGCAAGTATGAGCAAGCCATCCCCGCAGCAGAGCGCGAGGGCTACCGCAATATGACGGAGGCTCAGACCCGCGAGCTCCGACTCCGTTACAGCAAGTACTTCATCTTCGGCGGTGAAGAAAGCTACGGCTACTTGGCTCAAGACTTTGTGAGAGACAAGGACGCCAATGCCGCAGCCCTCTGCCTGGCTGAAATGAACGCCTACCTCGCCTCCAAAGGAATCGGCCTGCTTGAGTGCCTCAACAACATCTATACAGAGCTCGGCTACTACATGGAGCTGGGTAAGAGCATTGTTATGGAAGGCGCAGACGGTGCTGCCAAGATTGCAGCCCTCACGCAAAGCTACATGCAAAACCCGCCCTCTGAGATGGATGGCGCAGCCGTACTCGGCGTGCGAGACTTCTCCACCGGCACACTCATCGATGCCGAGGGCGACCCCATACCTGCTGAAAAGATGCTGTTCATTGATTTGGCAGACGGACGCAGCTTTGCCGTACGCCCCAGTGGCACAGAGCCGAAAATTAAGTACTATCTCTTCGCTCACGGCGAAAAAGGAGCCGAGCTCTCTGCCGCCAAAGCAACGGTCGAAGCCGGCATTGCATCCTTGTGGAGCGCTGTAGAAGCAGACGCCTACGCAAGAATGAGCTAATATCCTGCATCATTTTATCACTATCCCGGAGCTTCGGCTCCGGGATTTGTTTTTACAGAAACACCTTACTACCATGAAATGGGGATTTTTCATCTGCTGCCTGTTATCCGGGTGCATCACACATGTGTCTGATACGTTCTTCAACAAAGCACAATATGAGGCGTATGGCGACACTACCGTCATTCAACCGGATAACGATATCTACATTCTTTCAGACGGTCAGGATTACTACATCGAGTTACCGCGCATCAGAGACGATTGTCGAGCCGATACATCTGATTACGGCGCTTTGCAAGGCATGGCCTATTACAGTATCCGCGATGAAAAAATCAGCGGAGTGAAAGATCTATACCGTCTCCCGAAGCAGCAGGCGCTTTACCTTATCGGTAAAAACAAAAATCCGGGTTATGGAGGGGTACTCGTTTACATAGAAAATCGGGATGAAATTAAAGCAAAATGCACACAAAAAATCCCTGTGCGACAAGCCCCCGATAACGGCACGTTCTGCAAAACACATCACACCGTAACATCTCCACATGCAACAGTCTACAACACATTGGGCTATGCAACAGCAGCAGTGGTAGATGTGCCGTTAAGCTGTGTGGGCACGGTCTCTGCCGTAGCCATCAATGCCATTGTGTGGCCCGTGTATTTTATCATTTCACCGTCTGATGCGGCAAGGGGGTTCACCGCAGACTTCGGCAGCCATGCTTGGCAACGTTTTGTGGAGCTTAAATAAATGGCTGTTAATTAAATAGATTGCAACAATAAGGGCGGTGGTATAAAAAGAGGGGTACGCATGAATGCCTACCCACCATCCCATTACCGAGTCCATTTCGTTATCATCTTTCTGTTGGTAAGCTTCAATTTGCGCATGAGCTTCTCAGCAGCAGACCCGCTGCTGGTGTTCCTGATGCGAGATTTGGGCTTAAGCGTAAGCGGCAGCGGCATGTTCGGGCTTTTGCCCATTATGTCATTGGGGGTAGCCGCCCCGCTGGGTGCCATTTTGACGCGGCACATACGCCCCAGATTGCTCATTATATACGCCCTGCTCTTGGCCATAGGCGGTGTTGTATGGCGAAGTTACGGGGGTATTGCAGGCTTGTTCGGCGGCACTATCGCCATTGGGCTGGGGCTTGGTATTGCAGGCTCAGTCATTCTGGGAATAGGCAAACAGGTTATACCGGACCGCTTGCCGGAGCTGATGAGCGCCTACACAGCCAGTATCAGCCTGGGCACGGCAGTGGGAGCAGGAGCAGCAGCCCCCATGGCACTATTGCTGGGCGGCTGGCAACACGGCCTGCTTTTTTGGGGGCTCCCCTTGTTATTGGCAACCCTGCTCTGGAGTGAATTGGTATTGTGCGTTAAACCGAGCCACATACAGCAAAATACACTCAAAACACCCATGCTACCACTTTTGAAAGAACATAAGGCACGCATGGTAACACTCTTTTATCTGTTCCGCGTAGCAGGGTCTTGGTTATTGATTGTGTGGTTATCTACCTTGCTGCGAGACCGCGGCATGCCGCTGGTAGAAGCAGGTTTGGTATTATCTGTAGCCACGGCTTTTCAAATACCGGCTTCTCTGCTATCCGGCATTTTCAGCCGCCGGTTGGGAGGTATGGATAAATTGATGATAATAGCCGTGCTCATCTCCATAACAGCGTGTTGGGGATTATTAAAAGCCCCGCTTCACTTTTGGCTTTTCTTTGCCATATTGTTGGGCGCCGGATTAGGGTGTATTTTTTCCGTTGGCATGACACTGATAGTAGAAAGTGCAGCAGATGAGGCCGGCACGGTTGCCATATCCGGCTTGGCACAAGGAATAGGATTTACCGGCGGAGGACTACTGGCTTGGGTGGGTGGAATGTGCATGCAATGGGGGCACCGAGATTTATGGATGGGCGGCATCTATACTATCTTTGCCTTATTGGGCCTTATATGCGGGCTACAAGCCCTGAGAAAACCGGGAGGAAACAAGAAGAATGCTTGACAGCGCTGCCGCTGAAAGGTAGAATAAAGGGCATGAAATCGCGCATGGATGAGTTTGCAGAATGGGGCACCGAGGTGGTGTTCGGGCGTGCCCGCGGATTCCGTGCGTGGATGATGCGATGCTTGTTACGCTTTGCATCTTTCTTTTTCTACCTGTTGGTCAAAACCCGTTTATTCTTATTTTCACGCCGCATCAAGACAGTACGCTATCTCGGTACATTCGTTATCAGTGTAGGCAACATTACGGCCGGCGGTACAGGTAAAACTCCGGTGGTAGAGTTCCTTTCTCGAGCCTTGTCGGCAAGAAAACGCAAGTGTGCCATTCTGACGCGCGGTTACAAGAGCGAGCCGTTGAAAGAAGCCCAGCATTGGAAAGATGAGAAGGGCAACGAGGTGAAAGACCTCCCGAAAATTGCCAGCGATGGCGTAACTCGCTACCTGAGCCCCTTGTATGCGGGGGATGAGCCTTTCATGCTGGCTCGCAATCTTGATGGCGTGGCGGTGCTGGTGGATAAAGACCGCGTGAAATCCGGCATCTTTGCCATTGAGCAACTGGGCTGCAACACCTTGATTCTTGATGACGGTATGCAGTACCTCAAGCTCAAGCACGAGATTGATATTGTGCTGGTGGATTGCGGCTTCCCCTTCGGCACGGGGGCGCTTCTGCCCAGAGGCACCATGCGAGAACCCCGCACCAGCTTGGCGCGCGCAAGCTATATTATTCTTACCAAAAGCGGTGGTAAGCCACAAGATGAACTCATTGCCACCATCCGCAAATATAACAAAGTGGCAGATATCATCGTAACCAACCACGCACCTGCCCATCTGGAAAACATCTTTACAGGTGAACGTAAGCCCCTCAGTTTCCTTAAAGATAAATATGTTGCCTGCATGAGCGGCATTGCCCGCCCGGAAAGCTTTGAGGGATTGGTGGAAGGCTTGGGCGCCCATGTTGAAATACGCCGCCGATACCCGGACCACTACTGGTTTGACCAAAAAGATTTGGAAACGTTCGTAGACCGCTGTGCAGACCGCGCTATGGACTTGATTGTAACCACGGAAAAGGATGCCGTGCGTTTCCTTAAACCGGGGGAAATGGACATCCCCATCTACTTCTTGCGTATTCAAATTGATATTGAGCAAGGGCAAGAATACTGGGACCGCATGATTGACCGCATCTGCGCCTTGGGCGACCCACAGCCCCAACCGCAGTGGAGCGATGCCTTGTAAATGAGGGGAAGTTTTAATCTTTCACAAAATAATACCCTACCCCGCGCTCTGTGCCTATGCAAGAGGCATGCTCGCCTAATTTTTGGCGAAGGCGTTTAATATGGGTGTCTAATGTGCGAGATTGAGTCGTATCGGCATAGCCGAAAAGCTCATTTTGCAATTTATAGCGGTCTTGCACCTTACCGGGGCGTTCCATAAGGTATGCCAAGAGCCTAAACTCCGCGGTTGTAAGGTCCAGAGGTTCACCGGCGAGGGTTGCCACGAGGGTATTTTTATCGAGCACAAACTTACCGGCACGCACCAAGAGTTGCTGAGAAGAAGCAGAATCACACCTACTGAGAATATTACGAACACGCAACACCAGTTCTTTGGGACTGAAGGGTTTAGTTATATAATCATCTGCCCCGAGAGAAAGCCCGGCCAAGCGGTCTTCTAACTGCGCCCGCGCCGTGAGGAAGAGGGTAGGTATCTTTGCCGTCTGCGGAGATTCTTTCATGTGGCGATAAATCTGCAACCCATCCATGCCGGGCAACATAATATCCAGAATCACCAAATCGGGCAAGAGCGTTCGTATCTGCTCAACAGCCTCTGCACCATGATGCACCAATGATGTACGCCACCCTTGGCGCTCGAGATTAAACGCAACAAGCTCAGCAATATCAACCTCGTCTTCTACTATCAGAATGTGCATGGACATGGCAAAAAAGCGTTATTCCGGCAAAGCGCCGAACTCTTCATTAAGCGCGGCCTCTGCCTGTTCGATTTCAACGGAAATTTCCTCCCACTGAGAATAAAGAGCCTCGGTCTCTCTCTCCAATTGTTGGTACTCTTGCGTGAGTGTCATCAGCATCTGATTATCAGACATATTCTCCGGTTTCTCCAGCTCTGCGGAAATCTCTTCACGCCTGCAATCTTTTGCAGCTATTTCATCCTCTATTTGAGAGAGTTTTTGCTGCAAGGGTTTGAGAACACGCGAACGCTTTTCGCGCTCCTGCGCGCGGGCACGGCGGGCATCTTTTTTGTTTGCCGGTGCAGCGACAGTGGATATTGCAACCGGCGCGCTTGCCATCTTTATGCGCTTTTCTTCTGCCTCAACGGTTTCAATATACTGAGATACATTCCCGTAGAACAAACGCGGGGCATAACCATTGCGGAACTCCAGCACTTTGTTGACAATGGGATCTAAAAATTGGCGATTGTGAGAGACAATACAATATGAGCCGGGATACTCGGCCAGAGCGCGCTGCAACACATCTTGGCTTTGAAAATCCAAGTGGTTAGTCGGCTCGTCCATAATAAGGAAGTTTGCGGGTTTAAGCAACATGCAAACCAAGGCTACACGAGAGCGCTCGCCACCGCTCAGCACCCCGATTTTCTTGAAAACATCATCACCGCGGAAGAGGAAACACCCCAGCAAATTACGTACCAGCGGGCGGGTCTCGCGAGACGCGGCGGCCTCTACACATTCCAGCACCGTTTGCTCGTTATCAAGAATGTCTGCATGGGTCTGAGAGAAGAAAGCGACCTCGGTATGGTGCCCGAAGCTGAATTTACCGCTATCGGGAGCTTCCGTTCCGGATATTAAGCGGGTAAACGTAGACTTACCGGACCCATTAACACCGACAATGGCAATGCGGTCTCCCTTATCCATGGTAAAATCGTAATCCTTCAGCAGGCATATGGGGCCATATGCCTTGCAGGCTTTTTCCAATTTCACCACGGTATTACCACCGGGCGGGGGCGGCGGGAAGCGGAAACTCATTACCGCGTCATCATCTTCCACCTCAATGATTTCAATTTTTTCAAGCTGCTTAATACGGCTTTGCGCTTGGCTTGCTTTAGTCGCTTTAGCGCGGAAGCGGTCAATAAAGGCCTGAGTTTTGGCAATTTCACGTTGTTGAGCCTTAGCCTGGCGCAACAGAATTTCTTTACGAGCTTTGCTTTCTTTAAGATAGAATGAGAAATTACCGGAGTATTCTTCTGCGCGCCCGTGGTGAAAAGCAATAGTGCGAGTTACAAGAGAATCCAACAAGGCAATATCATGGCTGATAATACAAATAGCGCCACGATACGTGCGCAAACTTTGCTCAAGCCAGCGCTGGCTTTGTATGTCAAGATGGTTGGTAGGCTCGTCCAACAAAAGCACCTCCGGCTCTTGTAACAAGAGTTTTGCCAAGGCTATACGCATCTGCCAACCGCCGGAAAACTCGCCACAATCTCGCGTAAAATCTTCTGCACAAAACCCGAGGCCTCGCAAAATAGATTCGGTACGCGGGCGCAGCGAGGCGGCATCGCGGTCTTGCAACAATAATTCCAAATGCCCGATTTCTTCGAGCGTCTCGCGGTATGCCTCCGTTGCAGAATCAAGCGTCTGCAACTCAACAGACAATTCATCCACCGCCTGCTGAATTTCTACGATATTACCGACAGACCCCAACACCTCATCCAGCAAGGGTTTACCGGAAATATGAATACCGTCCTGCGGCAAATACCCCACATGGGTATGGCGGGGCAAAAGTACCTTACCGTGGTCCGGCTGCATTACCCCCACAATGCATTTCATGAGGGTAGACTTACCGGCACCATTTTGCCCCGCAAACGCGATGCGCTCTCCTCGGTCAACAACAAAGGAGAGCGAATCAAAGAGCACGCGGGGACCGAACTCAATGTGAAGGTCCTGTACGGCAAAAACCATTATTTACCCAGCTTGCTGTTCCAGCGGGTGATGTTGGCAGCCTGCTCTTCAAAGAGGTCTGCACAATCATCATGAATTTCGATAGAATCAATGGTATCGCCTTGGCGAATATCATTGACAACCCCCTGGTCTTCAGCAGAACAAACCTCACCGAAGATGGTATGCTTGCCATTCAACCAATCTGTGGGCACGTGGGTAATAAAGAACTGAGAACCATTGGTACCCTGCCCGGTCCACGTTTTACCTGCATTGGCCATGGCCAACAAACCGGGGCGGTTGAACTTGAGGTCGGGGCGGCACTCATCATCAAACTTGTAGCCGGGACCACCGCACCCCGTACCCTCGGGGTCGCCACCCTGAATCATGAAATCTGCAATCACACGGTGAAACTTCAAGCCGTTGTAGAAACCACGCTTTGCCAAATTAAGGAAACTGGCGGCTGTCATGGGGGTCTTAGAAGCAAAAACGACCAAATTGATATCGCCTTTGCTCGTCTTCATCGTGATTTTTTTATCTGTTGCCATGCGCGCACCATAGCAACACCGGGCGTTTCTTGCAAGCCCAAAGCGTGGCATACACAGATTTTATCTTGCGAGAAGAAGCACTATTTGATAAGATAACGTGCATGAAACGGTTTTCAGCATACTTGAGCATCTGCGCCATCTTAGGGGCAGCCACCACGGCCTCTGCCGATCAAAATGCAATGCAGGACGCGCTGGCATACTGGGATAAATTAATGAGAGAATACCATGCCACACTACAAGTAGCGAAGACCCCCCACCAAATAGAAGCAATACGCAAACCGAATGCAGATGAAGTTGCGCTGCTTCTCTGGCACAGCGTCAATAAGAAAACGGGCAAACAAAGAAAACTAGTCAAACCGACGACAGAACAGCGCTTAAAAGGAGCCTCAGACACCTATAAGGAGGTGAACACCTATGAGTTTGAGCAAGCTTGGGCAGCCCCGGCTGTAGTGTGGTTTATCAATCACCCGGATGAGTTTGCTAAAGTCTTTGACGGACGCAACCGCCAAGTTTCATTTTACGCTAACGCCATGCTCGAAAGCATAGAACACGTACACTATGCAAGCCCCGACATAGCCGATGCTTGTGCAAAACTTGCAGAAAGCCCCAGTGTACGCATCTATGAATTATTGCAGAAAATTTACACTCGCAACAGCACCCCCGCAGCAAAAGCCAATGCAGCAATGGCCATGTGTATTTTGCTGAGCAACCCCACGATTGCCAGTGCTGAGCGTAACCCTAAGGATGCACGGACCAAACAGATTTATTTCTTGAGAGAGGCCGTTATGTTGGCCCCGGACAACGCCATGTTCGGCAATGTTACGCTTAATCAAATGGCAACGGAGATGGCCTACGCCCTGCGTTATCTCAGCATAGATAGTGTTCCTCCGCAAATGGGGCTGATTGACACCAATGGCAAAAAAGTCAAATTTCCAATCCCCGGTAAGCCCACGCTTCTCTTTTTCTGGACACCGGATGAAAGCATCGGCTTAGACATAGTACGCCGCCAAGAGCAACTGAAAAATCAATATCCCGACCTTGTTTTCTGCCCCATTTCCGTCAATCAACCCATGGAGGATTGGCAAGCCATGCTGCAAGAAAACGGCATCAGCAATGCCTACATGGATAATGAGAAAAATGAAGGCGGACAAGCCTACCGCGTTTCTCAACTGCCAATGGCCGTATTGGTCAACGACCGTTGCCGAATCCTCTTTATCGGCTTCCCCAACCAGCAGCTTCAGGCCGCACTCAACAACTGCTTTGCAGAGAAAAAAGGCAACAGCCCGAAAGTCTCCATAGACGGAGTAGATGCCACAGAACAAGAGGAAGAAACGGTGATACAGCCCGGGTCACAACCGAAGCGAGGCCAAACGCAGGGCAATAACGAAGCGCCCCCCCTGCGAGACATGCCTGAGTTTTGATAAAACAAAAGGAAATAAGGCACAGCAAAACACCGGAAACGGGCTTGAGGACGCATAGAATGTCAAGATACATTTGAGTGAGCTATGCTGTTTGAACGGGAACCATTAACCCCACAAGGGAAAGCAGACGTATTGGCACGCCTGTTCGCAGAGGCTGCGGAGAAAAGCGATAGCAAAGTCTCAGCCGCCGGTATGGTACCGCGAGAAGTATTGGAGGCCTACGGTGACTTATCCACCCATGTGCGCTTCATGGTAGAAGCCGCAGCCCATACCCCGGCAGGCAAAGAAATCCATAAACACCTGCGTAAAATTGAAAAATTGCTGGACAGTCTGCCCGAAAGCATCTTATTAACATTACCGGCAAGGTCGGACTCCAATTGGATGCAGTTATACCGAGCCTTGGTGCAACTACACGGCTTATTGGAAGACTGTCTTCCCGAAATGGATGCAGATGAATACACGGCCATTGTACAAAAGTTAGTAAGAATGGCAGAGGCTGTTGCAGAGCACGCAGCTGTAAACATCAATTCGGCTTCCATGTTTACCTTGCTCTTAATGCAGGTGCATTTACATAAATACTCGCCTGCCCGCAAAAAGACTGCGAGCAAGGCGAAAAAAACAGCTAAAAGGAAAAAGAAACCCAGCAGAAAAAACTCAACGGCGAGTTGAGAAGATGCGGCGTTTCTTCTCCGGTTTGAGTATCGGCAAAGCCAAAAGGAACAGCAACCATACAACTACCATTACCCCCATATGGTGCCATTGCTGCGCCTCCATACCGCTCCACATTTTATAAAAGAGCCAATTCAACCAGCCGAACATTACCATCAATTTGACTATACCCGGCATAGACGGCACAAAACGCACGGCTATATACAAGAACAGCAATACCGCAATAATACGCCATGCCATACTCTCAATGATAGGGTAATACCATAAAGAGGGTATAGGTGCCCCGGGTACGGTTGAGTATTCATGGTACTCTTCTGCACAAAGCTGAGAGAGGGTAGACGCCACACAGCGCAACCTGCCCTCGGCATCTTTCTCTGCCATGGGCTGCATCAACACCGCAACACCGTGGGGGGCAGACTTTTCATCAATTTTCACTTTTTCATCCCAAACATCATTGATATTGAGTTGTTGCACAGAAACCCCACTCATAATCAAACGGCTATGTTGATCTATGGGGAATGTTACATTCCCCAAACGAATTTCCTTACCCAGCTCAACATAAACATCATTCGGGGTACACCCGCGCACAGCCATTGCCAGGCGTAACGGCAAGGTGGGCACTATTTCGCCATTCCATCGCATTAAAAGCGGGAAGGAAAGCTCTGACAATGCGGCAGGAGCTTGGGTCAATGTTTCATCATAAAGCCAATCAGGGGCCCAAACAATATCCCGAGACACCTCAGAACCATCTAAATCATTCTCTACCTTACAATTAGCAAACGGAAGCCGCGTAACGGAGCCTTGCACATGAGATGCCGGTATCACACTTGAAGAAAGAGCCACGGGCATTACATCCGGCATGGCTTTGGTGCGCCCATGCATACCCATAACAACATTTTCAAAAAGTGTATTGCTGACCAAGGTCTGAGAAAGCATCATTTGGTGCCCGTCTCCTCGGGGGCCGTTTTCCCAAATGCACGGCATGGAAACAGCCAGATTTTTCACCCCGGCCTTAGATATTTTATTAAGCAGGGGGAAAAAGTTTTGAAGAATCCAACTACCGGCGGGGAAGAGCTGCTCGGGCTGCAACTCAATCATGGTAACGGTTGGGCAATCAAAATGCCTATGCGTAACAATGGTATCCGGCAGGGTGGGTTGTGCTTCATTTTGCTCCAACAACGGGAGAGGCGCCCGGGAGTGTCCAATCCCCTTATAGGCGCCTACTTTATTATACAAGAAAACGTCTAACGGTTTGAACAAAGAAGCAGCTGTCAACAACAATATTGACAGTAAAATATAACACACCCATATGCGGAACCGTCTTATATGTGTTTTAGCAGCCATTGAGCAAGGGAATATGCGGGGGATTCATCAGTTGTTCTATCAGCCACATGTCGCAATGCGCGTACACCGGCCGGTATCATATTCAAATACCAAGTTCTCTTTTGGTTATAGCCTATGTTGGCAAATGCGCCCAATGCCTGCATGAGGCGTTGTAACGCGCACGCAGAAAATACGGCCATATCAATTTTTTGGCCGGCAATTGTTTCATACGCAGACAAAAGCTCATCACTCTCGCTCGGTAAGAGCGCCATGTACGGGTCATACACCAAAGAAGCTAAATCATATTCAAAGCGCCCCATTCTCATTCCTTGGAAATCAATGAGATACGCAGCTCCTGCTTGAAGCATGATGTTTTGGCTTTGAAAATCTCGGTGTACGGGCATCCTCGGCAGTTGTGCAAGATACGAGGCAACATTGCCGGTGCATTGAAGCGCTGTAAACTCAGAACCGGGCAGCCCCAAATGACGGCCTAAAAAATGTTGGGCAAAATACCCCTGCTCCCAACGATACATCTCTGCATCAAATGCGGGCTGTAACGGCCAATCAGGGGTTATACCGTGCAATTTATGCAGCTCTTGCAACGCAGAGCAATATGCGGCGTAGCGTATGGGCCAAGGCTCATCTTTCAGGCCCAGCAAATCACGGCTGCCTAAATCCTGAATTAAACAAGTACCGCAGCCCTCCCCCTCATCACGATAACGCAAAACACGCGGGACTCTTACCCCCATGCGCGCCAAGCCTTGTGCAGCTTCTACAAAAGAGGCGTTATCTGCTCGCGCCGCAGTCCAATACACGCCGACTACCCCGTGACGGCACACTCTCATGATTACACGCCCGGAGGCCCCTGCTACAATCAATTGCAGGTCAGCAGGCTCTACCTGTAAGCCGTATTCACGGCACAGGGATAAAATAGACTCCGCTCCAACCGGGCTCATAAGCAAAACATTTTCAATCAACCCTGAAGAAATTCAACGAAGGAGCCTTCTTTTCCGGCTCGGCCACTTTCTCCTCCGGTTGTACAGATGCCTTCTCCTCTACTTTGGGGTCTTCCACAACGGGCTCTTCTACAACGGGAGCAACCGGTTGCTCGGGAAGCCGATCAGCGAGAAAAAACATTCCGGCCTCAGAGGTCTGCTCGCGTTGCTGCTTGGCAAGGGTTTGAGCCTTAGATTTTTTCGGCATGGCATCAACCGAAGCGACAGAGGCACGAGAGATTAAAAGTTTCTCTAACATGCAAGCTATTTGAATGAGAATCTCAACAGCAACAGCAACGGCTATAGGCCAAGCAGCAATCGATAACGCGGAGGCAAATGCCCCTGCGCTTGAATAGGTAGGCCCACTTATAAAAGCCCCCACCTGCACAACGCCACAGAAAGAAAACAATACAGCTACTAAATGAGCTACTATTACAACTATAAACATAACAGAGGGGAATCAATCTTGAGTTTCAGCTTCTTTCTCTGCTTTTTTTACATCTTTGACATACTGTTTCCAGTTACCTGCCAAAAACTCTGAAACAGAAGCCCCGCTGGCCTCTCCTAATTTGTTGCCATGAGCATCTAACGCAACCATGCAAGGCAATTTATTCGCCCCGGTATGAGGGAACGGAATACCGGCACTATGCCCGGGAGCCACGATGGGAAAACGCATTTTTGCTTTTTTAGCCCATTGAGCTGCGGTCTCAACATCGGCATCTACATTAAGCATTATCAACTCAGCTCCCTTGCCTTTCATCTTTTTATATGCTGCCACTATTGCCGGGGCTTCTGCCACGCATATTGGGCACATATAACGAGATTGGTATATAAAATAAACCTTGGCATCCGTTTTCGGCTTTGTCTTGGTAACGTACTGACGATCTACAAGCGATGCCGGCACTGCCGGCAAATCGGCCGCAGAAACCTCCTCCGTCTTATCCTTAGCAGCATAAACACAGGGAGCGAGAGCTGCCGAACCGAGAGCAGCTAAACATAAGAGGCTAAAGAGCTTTTTCATCTTCTGAGCATGGGTGACGAGGCTTATTGACAAGCGGTTGCGAAGCCCTCGGGACTCCGCAACCGATAACAATCTACAGATTAGGCTTTGGCAAAGCTATCCTCGCAGGGACAAGCAGCCAAGGTCCACGTTGCCTTACCGCTCTCAGCAATGTGCACGAGCGCATGGTATGTGTCTTCCACATCTGCACCTACGGCAGCTGCCACTTGCGCGGCCGTTGCGGGGGTGCTGTTGAGCGCAGCCTCGGCATCTGCCAAGAGCTTAAGGAACACGTTGGCAGCCAATTTACCGGCCTGCACACCGGGCTGGTGGTATGCATTGATGTGAATCAGGCTGGCATAGAAGCTCACGGCACGCTCAAAGAGAGCAATGAGCATACCCAGCGTGTATGCATTTACCGTGGGGATGGAAATGGTAATGCTCTGGCGGCCACTTTCGGAAAGAGCCTTGCGGGTACCGCGCAAGAAACCTTGCAGGTAATCGCCGGCAGTGAAAGCATTTTCCACCTTCACCGTATCGGTGGGAGCTTGGCGCACTTCAATGAAAGTTACAAAGAAGTTATTGAGGCCATCGCGCAGCTGTTGAACGTATGCGTGCTGGTCGGTAGACCCCTTGTTACCGTATACAGAGATACCTTGATTTACCACATTGCCATCCAAATCAAGCTCTTTGCCGAGAGACTCCATGATAAGCTGTTGAAGGTACTTGGAGAAGAGTACAAGGCTATCCTTGTAGGGCAGCACCACCATATCTTTCTTACCCTTACCTTCGCCGGCAGCATACCATGCCAGAGCCAACTTCATGGAGGCATTCTTGGCGGTATCTGCAACACGAGTATGGGCGTCCATATCGGCAGCGCCTTTAAGCAGGGCATCCACATCCACTCCCTGAAGTGCGGCCGGTACCAAACCCACTACGGAGGTCTCGGAGGTGCGGCCACCTACCCAGTCTTCCATGGGGAAACGCTTAAGCCACCCCTCTGAAACAGCTACTTTATCCAATGTAGAACCAACGCCGGTTACGGCAACGGCTTGCGGGGCAAAGGCCACGCCTTTATCTGAGAAATACGCTTGGGCGCATACCATGCCGTTGCGTGTCTCGGGCGTGCCGCCGGACTTAGAAATAACCACCGCAAGAGTCTCAGTCAAGGGCAAGGTATCAAGCACTTTGTACATGCCGTCGGGGTCCGTATTATCAAGGAACGCCATAGCCAAGCCGTTTGCGGGCAATGCATCTGCCACCAACTCCGGGCCCAATGCAGAACCACCGATACCGATGACGAGGCAGGTTGTGAACTTCTTACCGTTGGGTGCAAGAATCTTACCGCTGAGAACATCTGCCGCAAATGACTTAAGGTCTGCCAAGGGTTCATCAATCTTGGCACGTAACTCGGCAGTGGGAGCAATGGCGCTATTGCGCAACCAGTAGTGCCCTACCATTCGGTTTTCATCAGGGTTTGCAATCACCCCGGACTCAAGCGCGGCTATATCGGCATATGCACGCTCGATGAGAGGATTCATTTCTGACAAAAAATCTTCCGTTAAGGGGAGCTTGGAAAAATCCAAAGAAATACCCATTTCCGGATAACGCAAAAGCTGTTGAGCATACTGTTTCATATGGGCAGAAATTATACCCTTGCTTTATCCGTTTGGCAAGCAGAATCACACCGGCTGACGCTATGAAATCCGGGTTCATCCGGCTTTATCACCCCTGCAAGAAAATCATTAAGGAATATCAAAAGAAGGATTGACGGACGGGGGCTCATTGTGTTATAATGTCACACAGGACATACAATGAACAACGTCTCCTGAATTGTGAGCGGAAAAGAACGACAAAAAATAACAGACCTGACAGAACTTGTTAAGGGCGGAAAGCATCTCCCGAAATGGTTCGTTTTATGGGCAGAAAAGCGTTTGGGGTTGCATGCGCTTAACGTGGCGCATAATCACATTGAGGAGGATTGGGAGGCGGGCAGCGAGGACAATTTTTTCAAACTTGCCTGCAAATATCTGAATCTCAATTATGAGTTAGAGGGGCTTGAAAACATCCCCAAAGAAGGGCCCTGCGTAATAGTCAGCAACCATGCGCACGGCATGTCAGATGGCCTCATGTTCGGCGACATCGCCATGAAAGTACGCAGCGATGTAAAAATTGTCGTCAACGAGTTTTTGCACCACGTGCGCGGGATGCGGCCATACCAAATAAAAGTAGACGTGTATGGAGGCGAAGCGGCCAAACGCGCCAATATGCAAGGCATGCGAGAAATGCTGCGCTGGCTGAAAGACGGCCACTGCCTACTGGTATTCCCCAGTGGTTCTGCCGCCACTTGGTCATGGAAAGACCGCCGAGTCATAGATGACCCTTGGCAAACAAATATCTCTACCATTATACGCAAAACAGGGGCTACGGTAGTACCCATGCACTTCTCCGGGCACAATGGTTTTTTCTTTCAAACGGTGTCTGTACTGGCCAAGAGCCTGCGCTCTAACTTTCTGGCAAGAGAAATCATACGCGACGGTAAAACACTGCACAAGGTTAAGATTGGCAAAGCAATCTCACCGACAACCGTTAGCATAAATGAGACAGATGAAGATTTGTCAGACTTCTTGCGGCTTAACAGCATGATGTTACGTTACACCGCCCCGAATGAAGCGAAGAATAAAAATACCGGAACAGATACAAGAGCCCCGATAGCCACCTCAATCTCAGCTGATATCCTCGAGCAAGAAATTAAAGCACTGCCCGAAGATTGTCTGTGTGCCGTCAACGTCAATGCTCATCTGCAAGTATATGCAGCAGAGGCGGCTCAAATACCGAACGTGATGCAAGAAATCGGCATACAAAGAGAAATCACATTCCGTGCAGTAGGTGAAGGCACCGGCAAATCCATAGATTTGGATGAGTATGACCCCCACTATGTACACCTGATAATGTGGAACACGCAAGCACGTGCATTGGTTGGCGCCTACCGCATAGGCCGTACAGATGTCATCATGGATAGCGATAAGGGCTTTAACGGCATCTATAATTCTGCCTTCTTCAAGTTCAGCCCCAAATTGCAGCAAGTTTTACGAAACGGCATTGAAATGGGGCGAGCTTTCATCACCCCGCCATTTCAACGGCAACCGGCCTCATTAGATACACTCTGGATGGGTATTGGCCACTACCTCTGCAAACACCCGGAATACCGTTACTTATACGGTACGGTGAGCGTAAGCAGCGAATACCAACCGCGCACGCGTGCGCTCATTCTGGCCTACCTGCAACAGCATTGCATGAACCCGGAGTTAGCAAAAGAGATAAAGGCCTATAATCCCCCGAAATCGCTCAAACTCTTCAGCGAAGATTGTCGTCTTATTAAAAATGGAATAAAAGATTTACGCCTGCTTTGCGATTTGGTAACACACCTTGAAAAAGACGGCAAATCCATACCGGTATTGTTGCGTCAATACTTACGTTTAGGGGGAGAAATGCTCTCATTCGGAATTGATGAAGATTTCGGCGGTACCCTGGATGGTTTGGTATTGGTGGATTTGTGCAAGGCACCGGAGCGCATATTACGCCGTTTTTGCGGCAAAGACTTCACCCCGCGCGCCTGATGTTTCGGCCCGCAAGCCACAAAAAAGCAGAGGTTTTCCGCCTCTGCTTTTTTGTAAAAACGTGCAACGCACAAAAAAATTTACCTACGGGTACGCTCGCCCACCACATAGGTGGGGCGGCCCTTGTGCTCCATGTACAACTTGCCCAAGTATATACCCAAAATACCCAGCATAAACAACTGCACACCACCTATTGCCAACACGGTGGCAATGAGAGAAGGCCAGCCTACGCTGATACCTTCGCTCCCGGTCATCGCGGCAATGATAACGTATATGAAATACGCAAATGATATAATCAGCGATATCAGCCCCAATACAATAGAACAATAAAGAGGACGCACGGAATACCCCACGATTCCGGTCATTGCCAGTGAACACATTTTCCGCAACGTAAACTTAGATACACCGTGCTGGCGCTCATGCGGTTTGTAGGGCAACAAATCCATACGCAATCCGCTCCACGGCAACAGGCCCCGCAAAAAGAAATCCTTGTCGCGACAACTTACGATAAATTCCAACACTCCGTGGTCAAGCAAACGAAAATCAGCCATGCCATGCTGCAACTTCACCCCACTGAGCAAGCTGAACACGCCATAAAACATCTTGGACGTCATTTTCTTGAACAGAGAAATCTTACGCCCCTCATCCTGGCGTGCAGCCTGCACGATGCGAGCGCCTCCCCGCCATGCCTTCACCATCTCAGGGATAAACTCCAAGGGGTGTTGCAAATCGGCATCCAATGTTATGTATACATCTGCCTCATGGTGCTCCCAAGCTTCTTCCAACCCGGCTTTAAGTGCATTTTGGTGGCCAAAATTTCTGGCAAAACAAATTCCGTGTACTCGTGAATGCTTCTTACTGATACGCTTTATCTCCGCCCAACTGTTATCCGTGCTGCCGTCATTTACAAATAATATGTGCCAATCGTATTCTTGCAAATTTTGCTCCGCAGCATTTACAAACAAAGGTATGTTCTCCTCCTCATTATAGCAGGGAACTATCAATTGCATGCGTAATTCAGAGAGATTTTCACTCATGTCGCGGTCATTATAATAAATTTTTACCGACATTTCCAGCCTTTTTACTATTTACCTGATTTTTTATCTTTCTCCTATTGACTTTATAGGCTTTTTATGGTACACCAACGTCAACAAAACAGAACAGCCATGAATACAAGAAAATTCGAGACACTGCAATTACACGCAGGGCAAGAGCATGCAGATGCCGCTACAGGCGCACGCGCGGTGCCGATCTATGCAACCTCTGCATACGTTTTTGAGAGCTGCGAGCAGGCAGCAGACCGCTTTGCGCTCAAAGAGAGTGGCAACATCTACAGCAGATTAACAAACAGCACTCAAGAAGTACTAGAGAAAAGAATGGCAGCATTAGAAGGAGGCATCGGTGCGTTGGCTCTGGCATCGGGTGCAGCAGCCATCAGCTACACCTTGCAGGCCTTGGCACAAAATGGCGGGCACATTGTGGCACAGAAAACAATATACGGAGGCAGCTACAATCTGCTTGCCCACACCCTGCCCGCATACGGTATAAGCTGCACATTTGTAAATATTCATGATGAAGAGGCAGTCAGAGCAGCCATACGCCCCGAAACCCGTGCCATTTATGCAGAAACCATGGGCAACCCCAACTGCGATATACCGGACCTTGCGGCACTGGCCTCACTGGCACATCAACACGGTTTGCCGCTGGTGGTAGACAATACATTTGCCACCCCGTATTTGCTGCGCCCCATAGAACACGGTGCAGATATCGTAGTACACTCTGCAACTAAATTTTTGGGAGGCCACGGCACAACCTTGGGCGGCATCGTGGTAGACGCCGGCAACTTTGACTGGGCAAAAAGCGGAAAATACACCGCCATTGCAGCCCCGAATCCATCCTACCACGGTATCAGCTTTACAGAGGCCGCGGGCAATGCGGCATTCATCATCTACCTGCGCGCCATCTTGCTGCGCGACATGGGCGCCTGTATTTCCCCCTTTGCAGCTTTCCAACTGTTACAGGGTATTGAAACGCTTTCTCTGCGCATAGAGCGCCACACCTCAAATGCCGATAAGGTTATTAGCTACTTGGCATCGCATCCGCAAGTAGAAAAAGTCAATCATCCGCTCCGCCCCGAACACGCCAACCATAAAACATACCGCAAGTATTTTCCGAACGGAGGTGGCTCCATCTTCACGTTTGAAATCAAAGGCGGGCAAGCAGAGGCGTTTCGTTTTATAAACTCGCTGCAGCTCTTCTCCTTACTGGCCAACGTAGCAGACATGAAGAGCCTGGTCATTCACCCCGCCAGCACCACCCACTCTCAAATGACGGCAGCAGAGCAAGCCGCCTGCGGCATCTCACCGGGCACCATTCGACTTTCCATCGGTACAGAGCATATAGACGATATTCTGGCTGATTTAGAGCAAGCTTTTGATAAGGGTAAGTAAAGCAACTGTATAACATACCCCGCAGGTGCACCACGCAACCAAACCGTGATGCACCTGTTTTTTATCCCCTAAAAGAACACTTGGACATTTTATTTCGCGGATTTTTCTTTACGTAGACTTAACATAAGTATAGAATGACAGAAACTTCTTTTCCGCACATGAAAATTCAATCCTGCACCGCAAAGATTCTTAAATACCCGGCACTAACCACCATTGCCGCGATGGTCGCCACCTTGAGTGCATGCGATAAACAAGAAGCAACCACACAAAATCCACGTACAGAAAAACAGGCAGAGACGCAGTCCCCCGTCCAAAACGTACCGCAATCTTGCACCGTCACCCCGGAAACAGCAGAGCAACAACCGGAGGAAGAACCGGAAATGTTAGCAGGAGATGTCCCCTATATCCCTGAGGAAGAAGAAACCTCAGTCGAGACCTCAACCGTCATACCGCAAAATACTGTGGGCTCCGTACCGCGCCCGGTTCAAGAACAACATAATTGACGCACATGCACATCAAGCCTTCATCAGCTCGTAAAAAAGGCTACCCCACTTTAACATGTGTGGCAGCCGGTGCTATCGTGTTGGCGGGCAGCTCCTGCCAACAACACGCCCCCGGCTCGGTACCGAATGCTAATATCATCGAGGAGCCTATCATGCTCGGCGGCTCCGTACCACACCCAACGCCCCCCGGTGAAAAAAGCCCCGAGAAAACCGCAAAATTACCGCGACGAGAGGCTCAAGCTGTCGTTGGGAGGGCTCGTCTTGATAAGCAAACGGGAGAAATTATCCAGCCCTCTGCAAAACACCCCCCCACTACCCCACATGAAAATTAAGCCCTCACCAACAGCAAGAAAAATAGCTTACCCCACCATAGCGGCTTTGGCTACTGCAACAGTACTCTCCGCTTGCCACCAACAGCCCCAAAGGGTCAGCGGAAAATTCCCGGCAAACAGCAGCCCCGCCATACAAGGAAAACAAATTCCCGGTGCTGTGCATCAAACTCACAAACCACATAAAAAAACGGAGCCCCAGCGACTGGTCGGAAGACGAGAGGCGGCCAGATAACCAAACCATATTCTACAAATGATTAAGGTACTTACCTGCACGCTGTGCCTGACCCATGATTGCACCCTGCGCTGCAACTATTGCTATGCAGGGCGCAAATACAGCCATGCCATGAGCAGAGAAACGGCACAAAAAGCCATTGACATCTGCCTGGAAGAAGCAAAACGCATGGGCCGTGGGCTGGATTTATCATTCTTCGGTGGCGAGCCTCTGCTGGAATGGCCGCTCTTGCAATGGTGCTACGAGTACCTGGAAGCGCACAAAGAGGGGCTCATTATCCCCCCTCGCTACGGTATCACCACCAACGGCACCCTGCTCACCCAAGAGAAATTGGAATGGATGGCAGAGCGCAACTTCCTCATCGGTATCTCTATAGATGGCTCCCCCGCCATGCACAATACCAACCGTTGTTATGCAAACGGGCGTGGCAGCCATGAGGCGGTGTCCCGCGCCGTTGCCCTGCTGGATGCTCACCCCACCATACGCACCAAAGCCATTTGTGTGGTAACACCCAACAACGTCAAATATTTGGCAGAAGGCGTAGATTGGCTTGCAGCTCACTTCTGCAAAGAAATCGGGCTCAACATAGATTATTGGAGCGAATGGACAGATGAACAATTTGATATCCTTTGCGAGCAATACCGCCTTGTGGCTCACAGGGTACTGCAATCATACCGCAAAGGCACCCCCATAGCGCTCAGCAACATTGAGCACAAAATCCTCTCTCATCTGCACTCAGACGAAGAGAAAAAGAACTGCCTTTTGTGCACTATCGGAGAGAGAGAAATAGCCGTTACGGTAGATGGTAATTTCTTCCCCTGCTCTCGCTTGGTAGGTATTGGCGACGCTCCCGAGCTCAACTTCGGCAATGTGAATGAGGGCATCAACCGTGCTCGCCAAGAATGGATTATCGCCAACCGTGGTAATAGCACGCCCGCGTGTAAAGTTTGTGAGCTGAGAAACCGTTGTCTCAATTCTTGCGGCTGCACCAACCATGCCGCAAGCGGTTACATCAACCAAGTTTCACCGTTCCTTTGCTGCTCTGAAAAGCTTTTTATTGAGGCAGCAGATGAAATTGCAGAGATTCTGTATGCGGAGCAAAATCCGGACTTCATCAAACGATTTTACAAAGATTCGCAGTAGCCCCTGATTCCGGCAGCATGCAACCGTTTTTCTGCTTGCAACTCTGCCGTATTCTCCTTATACTGATGTTGCACACCACAACACTATAAACCACATGCGAAAGATAGAAGTTTGCTGTACCTCGCTAGATGAAGCACGCGAAGCCGCTGCCGGCGGCGCCATCAGAATAGAACTCTGCACCGCCATTACCTGTGGTGGCGTTACCCCCAGCCACGGCACCATACAAAGCGTTGTAGAAGCCAATCTCGGTTTGGATATCAATGTGTTGATTCGGGCTCGCGATGGCGGTTTTTGTTATACGGAGGCAGAGGTAGATACCATGTGCCGCGATATTGAGTATTGCCGGCAAGCCGGTGTGCAGGGTGTAGTGATAGGAGCCCTTACCGCAGAGGGCGACCTCGATATGGCAGCCTGCAAAAAAATGGTGGCCGCAGCCGGTGATATGTCCATCACCTTTCACCGTGCGTTCGATATCTGCAACGCCCCCCTTGAGGCGCTTGAGCAAATCATATCACTGGGCTGCGACCGCCTGCTCACCTCCGGGCAACAACAGAATGCTGAACAGGGAGCGCCGTTCATCGCAACACTCATGGAGCATGCGGCAGGGCGCATCATCATCATGCCCGGTGCAGGCATCAATCCCAAAAACATCGCCACGGTGGAGAGCATCACCGGCGCCACAGAGTTTCACTCCACCGCCGCAGTAGATTGCACGGATACCGCTTATCGCGGTGCGGCCGTATCATTTGCTGCCAACCCACAAAGAGAAGGCATCATCCGCCACTCCGCACGCGAGGTCGTAGCGCAGCTGGTAAACAGCTCCATTTAAACGTTACAGAGTCCACAGGGAATACCCCGTTGGCAACACCAGCCAGTTAATGGGGGTGGCAATAAAGGAGAGCGGTATATCTGCAACTTCGGCAGCCCAACGTATGGGCTGCACCACAGTGTTGAGGGTACTGCGGTGCTCCGGCAGATGCGCGGTGATGGCCATGTGAGCCTCTACCTCAGAAAACGCAATCTTGCCTACGGTTGCACCGGTAGGCGTAAATTCGTCTGCGGCAATCAGGCGTGTAACAGTGTACGGCCCCTCGCCTTCTATCTCCGCATAGTAAGTTTTCGTTGGGCTCAGATACAAAATATCGAAACGCTCGTATGCTTCTACGGGACAACCACCCACCATGTAACAGTTAAACCACTTGGCACGGGCGGGCAGATATCGCACATCCAGCTCGATGTAGCGTTTTCCATCTGCCATGGTGTAAAGGGGGTATGTGGTTTTCCGGTGTTTTTTGAAAGGCATCGCCAAATCATGGCTCACGGGGATTTCTCGCCCCACATTATCCACCGCCCCGCCCAAGTCCACAATAGTGCATGAGCTTATACTTAATGTACACGCCAACAATGCAAAACGCTTCATGATACGTATTGAGGTTTATTCATTTATCTCTGCTGCGCGTTTTGCGCCATGCTCTATCAGCAAAGGAATAGCCTCCGCGAATCCATGCTGTGCAGAAGCCTCATCCAGCGGTGTTTTCAGCGTTACTTCACCCCCGGCAAGTTTGCGGGAAACTCGAACCGCATTCACATCTGCACCACATTGCAAGAGAATGCGTATGCACTCCAGCGCACGGGCAGCATCTTCCTCAGAATCGGGTTCACTGTCCACAAGCACATGCAAGGGTGTTCTGTTGCCATTAAAAAGAGCGCGTTCATTGGCATCTGCCCCGTTCGCTAACAAATAGCGCATAAAATCCGGATTCTTCTCTTCGGCAGCCATGCATACGGGGCCCAACCGCCCATCTTCTACGGCCATTTTCAAATCTCCGCCATATTGAAGCAACAAAGGTAACAAATGTCTGGCAGAGGGGTGCAGCGCCTCTATCATAACAGAGCTACCGAAAACCTTCAGATTCGGGTCGGCACCATTTTCCAACAAGTAGCGCAACTGTGCTTCGGCGTTTTCTATGTTCTTTCCAAGCCCCAAATAGGCCGGCAAACCGGGGTAATCTACATCTGCCCCCATTGCCAACAATACATCTGCCGTGCCGAAGTACCCGTTGCTTACAGCATTATAAAAGTAGTTATCTTTTCGTGCAAAATCCGTCACAAAGCAGCAGCAAAGCACCGCCGCCACATAGCAGGGGAACACCACCCGATAGGTGTAAAGCTCCTTCTTGAGCCTTGCCTCATCTTCTGTTGCATTCGAATGTTTGTCTGAAGGGAGCAAAACATAAGTATGAGCGGATTTCTCCTTTGGTGGGGGCGGCAAATGCAGCCCACACTTGCGCCACACATAATACTCAGCCGACAACACGACGGCAAATATCAATAGACAGCCTAAAGCCAGCCCCGCCTCAGTCCACCCGGAGGGAAACGGGAAGGCATCAAACATTCTCACAAAGAGGTAGAAAGGCGAAACCGCCATAGCTACCATGCAAAACACAAGCAATATGCAAATTCTTTTCATCATTATTCTACAACCAATTCTACAACAAATTCTGTTACAGGTGTATTCTCTTTCCACCCCACAAAGCGTTCATCGGTTTCACCGTCGCGGAACTTGCAGCACCGAATCGGCTCCTCCACTTTCGGGGCACCATTGCGCCATGAGATGTATATGATTTCATACTCTTCATGGTCGGCTCCATAATAAGGGTCAACAACCAAGCCTTTTCTGTCCGGTGCCAAATACAGCATCGTGGCAACTTTTGCATTTTCGTTATAAACGGCCTCAAAAGGCAGCGTTTGATATTCTCTGAAAGGCAATTCCAAACATGTGCCATCCGTTCCCTCGAAATACAGTTTCCACACCTCTCCCACTTGTTTAAAATGCAAACAATATGGAGTACCTACAATCTGCGCGCGTTTGCCGGCAGAATCAACCAGCATCCACGCATCGGTATGCCCGCCGGTAATATTGCGAGGTTCATAACCCAGAAAATCTCTCACGTAGTTGCGTTCTTGTATGTCAACAGCTTCAGCCTTTTCAAACGCAGCCTCGCTGATGCGCATTCCCTCCGCCAAAAACCTGCGGGTATACGGCCCCATTTCTTCCTCATCACATGGAAACTCCGCATCTGCCGCCACAGCTTTACCCCGCATGTCTTCCGTGGTGGGAGTACCGGCAATCCCGGCATATATACCGCCCTTTGTCTTGCGGTTATACTCATCCGCCAATTTGTTCAGGAAATCAACATCCGCCGGGGCATAATCGGTATAACCTTTAAACGCACCCGTTTTCTTATCGAACATCACCTTCACACGCACGGGGCATACTTCATCCCATGCGGCACTGATTTCGTATTCCGTATCAGAGCACTCTACACGCAAATAGCTGTGTACCGGCGGCAAATAGGTGCTGCGAAACTCAAAATAAGGCTCAGCCGGAGGTAAGGGTACCATGAAAAGCCCGGACGGAGATGGTGAATCATACGCGCAAAGCCTCTCGAAATCATCAGCATCGGGCGCGAAAAACGTATGCGTTGCCGCGCATATCAAATGACCACTGATAATATCAAGCGTCACCTCATCGCTATCGGACTCGGCAGATTCTGCCAACTTTGCAGGCTCCGCGGTCACACCATTCTCTGCTACGTGGGTACAAGATACCAAGGCACACACGCAACATGAAATAAGAGGTAACGTTTTCATAGGCATTTTCATCGTAGACAGCATATATAAACAGCAACGGCCAGTCAAGTCTAAAAGCCGGAACCGGTTAATAATGCAAATCATTGAGATTTGTTCGGCACTTTGACAACACAGGCTATCACCACAGCCTCCAACACGCAGAACAGCGCAAAGAAAGGAAACGCAAACAGGGAGAGAGGCATATTCATGGGGCCATACGGCAAGCGCGCACAATCTGACGTACTGACAAATGCCATAGGTAACCACGTCATTCCCCAAGCCAACAAAATGTAGCGGAGCTTATGCCCGGGCCAATGCCACACCAACCAAGCCAACACAAAAGCCGTGGTTATTGCTACATACTGTGCCACCGCCATCCACAGCTGCGCATTCAGCAAAGCTTCTCGCCAATCCCACAGCTCGGGGTATGATATTTGACACCACAACGCATAATCTATGACCATGTGCAACCACAAAGCCAAGGCTAATACCACCAACACAATGATTCCTGCTACCGGCAATTTACGCATATTTTTCATCAACAATCCCACTTCAAGCCTATTTGTTTCCTACTATATTTAACACTTTTCGTAAACAAACGGTTCAAATAATTCAGTATCTGCTGCTCTTGGGTGCGTGATGTGATGCAAAAAACGGCTTAACTCAGCGCTACGTTTTTTACCGTATTGCCTCAAAAAAAACAGTCACCGAAAAGTGGATGCCTCAAAATTGCGGTCACCGAAATTCTAGCGGATAATTGACTAAAAAACAAGGCAAATCCACCATTTTTCTGCCCCAAAATGACAGCGAGCGTAGGGAGTCGGCATTTTGGGGCAGAAAAATTCGCCGGAAGGGGGGGAAGGCTTCATAAATTATTCTCGGGGGTCATG
>JAZNGY010000087.1:0-14821 GCA_045576695.1 Akkermansia sp. | reverse complement strand
GGCGGCATTTATATTAGAAACAACGGTAGCGTGCAACTTCGCGGCAATGTGGAGCAGCAGGGCGGGAATTACCGTTTGCGTAGTATCTATGCAGGTAGTAGTTTATATTTGCAGGCGAATGCGGGGCAGAAGATAGAGGTGAATGATTCGTTGTATACGGCAGGCGGTCTGATATTGAACGAAAATAATGCCGGTGGTGAGATTTTGCTCAGTGGAGCGTACACAGAGGCTGATTTGCAGACCGCGAAGAATGGAGTGGCAGGCACAATGCAGGAAATCACCAACTCCCGTACGAACACGGTAGTGGGTAAGACCACGCTGGGTGGTGGTACTCTGAGCCTGGAGCACGGGGCTATCCTGCAGACGGGTGGGTTTACGGCTGCTGCCGGTAGTGATGCCATGGTGCGCATGGATAATGCGGTGCTGGACAGCTCGGGCTATGATGTAAGCTTCGGTAGCGGCACGATTCTGAGCGTGGGTGGCACGAATACGCTGACGGCGGCCAACCTGAATATGGGCAGCGGCAGTATTCTGAATATCGACGTGCGTGATAGAAACAGCAACCTGACGGCGCTGGCGCTGAATGGTAACCTGAATCTGGATGCTCTGGAGTTCTCTGTGCAGAATGCTGACGTGCTGGCTGCTGGTAAGTATAAGCTCATCAGCTTGGGTGCTGATTCCCACTTCGATGTGGGCAGCTGGGAAACGGTGGTGAACTCCGTAACCGGTGTGGATGCAGACAAGCTGAGCTGGGAGAACGGCACTCTGTACTACACCTGCGAGAATACTTGGGTGATTTCCAAGACGCAGGATGCCGTGATTCTGGAGGCTCCGGAAGCCGGTAGCGATATCGTCATTGGTAACGGCGTGGAGGTAGAGCTGGGCGTGTGTCTGCAGGGGCACTTGGGCTGCGATAATCCCAAGCACGGCGGCCGCCCGGGTAACCCCGGCCAAGGGCACGACCACCTGAAGCCCGGTAACAATGGCAACAACGGTAATGGAAACGGCAACGGTAACAATGGCAACGGCAATGGTAACAAAAAAGACCACGGCCACGGCAGCATTGTGATTGTGGAGGGCTCTGCCTACATCAAGAACCGTGGTGATTTCGAAGGCTTGCTGGAGTTCCGCGGCACACAGGAGGAAGAGCGCCACTTCTACACCGAGAAGGATCTGGGTGTGGAATACATCACCGTGTTCACGGATGTGGATGCCGAAAGCCACATGCACATTGCCAAGGGCAAGACTGTATCGACCGAGGGTATTGTGGGCGATGGCAAGCTGGAGATGCACGGGGCAGGGCGCATGGTGCTCAACGGGCATGATGCGGATGAGAGCTCCACGCTGTACTACGGCACGCTGGGCGTAAACGAAGGCGCGGTACGCGTAGAGAATGACTCCCAAGCCTATGTGGCCCACACCGAAGTGCGCGGTGGCGAAACCAACGCCGGCATGGAAGTGGGCCGCGGTGCCACCATGACGGGCGAAAGCCTGAGCGTGAGCGGCGAGAATGCCACCCTGCATAACGATGGCAGCATCGCCATGAGCGAGGGTATCACCGTGGAGGGCGGCACCGTGAAGGGCAGTGGCTCATTCTCTGCGCTGACGCTGGATGGCGGTGAGTTGGTGGTAGGCAACTCCCCCGGCTTGCAGACCTATACAGGCGACCTTGACCTTAACGAGGGTGTGGTAACCTTCTCGCTTGCCGATGCCGGTACTGCCGCTACGGCAGAAACCCATGGTTGGGGTGCTGCCGCATACTCCACCATCGACATGGGGGGCAATGCGCTGACGCTGAGCGAAGGCGTCGACTTTGTGCTCGAGATAGGCGGAGCTGCATTGGAAAACCTGGTGGCCCAAACCGGCAACACACTCAACATCAATATGGTCATGATACAGAATATCGGTAATTTGACCACGGATGAGGAGACGCTGGCAAGCATCTTTGAAAATCTGAGGGTAGTAATCACAAGTGATGCCGAGGGCTTGAGCGCGAATACGCAGTTCTTGGCCGGTGAAGATATTACCGACTTGTTGACGTCGGCTGAATATGACGCCGTAAGTGGCTATGGTGCAGATGGTAATACCAATGTGGTGCTTACTGCAACATTGACGAATAACGGCAGCGTCACCATCCCCGAGCCCACCACGGCCACACTTTCTCTGCTTGCGCTCGTTGGCTTGGCAGCCCGCCGCCGCAGAAAATAAGAAAGCGCAGCAACAAAAAAAGAGCGCACGCGTTCCTCCGCTAACATACGTTAACCGGATGACGCCATAGCCGTTGTTGAGCCGCCATCAAGATTGATGGCGGCTCATTTGTTGGTGCTAACTCCTTGACTCGTGGGGTAAATCATGAAAAGATAAGAGAATGAAAGAATCGCCTATAACACCGCTGCATATGGAATTGGGGGCATCTATGTGCGAGACGGACGGTTGGAACATGCCCTCGGTCTATACGAATTTGGTGGACGAGCACTTGGCTGCGCGGGCATCTTGCGGTATTTTTGATGTGTCTCACCTTGCCAAGTTCAGGGTACAGGGAGAGCATGCGCTGCCGTGGTTGGAAAAGATGTTCAGTAATTCTGTGGCAGAACTGCAAAATGGGGCTGCTCATCAAACCTTGATGCTGAATGCGCAAGGTGTCATTATTGATAAGATGACCTTGGCTTGTGAATCCCCCGAGTTGTTTTATTTAGTTGGCTCTGCGGCGCAAGAGAAGACAGATGCCGGTTGGTTGCAAAATCATTTGCCCCCTCGTGGCGTATCATTGTATAACGATACGGCTGCTTGGTGTGCCATAGCCTTGCAGGGGCCGGAAAGCGAAGCGGTGTTTCGCCGAGTTTTCGGGGATTTGCCATACCCGACCTTGTACGGATTTGAGCGACTGACTTACCGTGGGGAAGTGTTGTACGTGAGCCGCGCCGGCGTGTTTGATGAAGATGGGGTGGATATCTATTGCCCTGCCGCACGTGGAATTCAGTTGTTTGAGGCCTTGATGCGCAGCGGTGCCATACCCTGTGGCATGAAAACGCGGGAATGTTTGCGTATGGAGAAGGGGGTGTTGAGTGCTCAAGATGCCGGGGTAGACACTCTTACCCCATCTGTTGCGGGGTTGGAGCCGCTTTGCTGTGAAGACAAAAACTACATTGGGTGCGAGGCGGTAACACAGCCTCAGCAGGCAGCGCGCCGTTTGGTGCCCATTCGTTGTGCTACGTCAGAGGGCGTGCCGGCGCGTGGGGATGTAGTGATGAATCGGCACGGGGAAGATATCGGCACCGTTACGCAGGCGTGCGAGTCTCCGGCGCTGCATTTGGGTATAGCCATGGCGTTGATAGAGGCCGACTGCGCAGAATATGGTACGCCCTTGTTAATCAAATGCGCAGGTGTGGTGATACCGGCTGTGGTGTCATCCCGGCGTATGTTTTGATGTTTGTTACTAACGACAAAAAAGCTCGGTAAGTTATTCACTTACCGAGCTTTTATCCTCCGGCGGTTGGGGTCGAACCAACGACCTAATGATTAACAGTCATCCGCTCTGCCACTGAGCTACGCCGGATTTGCATCTTCCCGTTGTCGGGGTGCGAGAGGAGTTTAGCACTTTTGAAAACGAATTGCAAGCTTTTTTTATAAAATTTGACATTTTTTTCAAATTTTGTTGAAAAATGGGGGAAATTCAGGTAAAAAAGGGCTATGAACGATGTAACACCCGGCAGGGGCGACCTGCGTTTTACACTTTTCGGAATCCCGACGGCAATACAGCCATTCAGCTGGTTGATACTCGGTATATTGGGCTTGATGATGTTTTCCGGGGGGCAATCACCCTTGCGCCCGACATTGATATTTGTGGTCGTGGGCATGCTTTCATTGTTGGCTCACGAGCTGGGGCACGCCCTCACGGCAAGGGCGTTCACCCGTGTAACACCGCTTATTATAATAGGCAACCTTGGTGGGGTTACCTACACGCCTGCGCACATGCCCACGCGTGCTAAACACTTTTTGATGGTGCTGGCGGGGCCTATGGCCGGATTTGCCTTGGGTTTACTGATAGCACTCATCATGGGAGTACACATAGGGAACATAGGTGCGGCCGTGTTTTATTATGTGGTGGATCCCTTGACATTTATTCCCGGTATAGAAATGCCGGAGTCCGCAGTTCTCGCCATAGAAGCCGCGCTGAATAACGGAATACTCAATGATTTTGCACTCCTTTTTTACAGTATCAGCTTTATGGTCTGTTTTTGGTGGACCGTATTTAACCTGTTGCCGATATTGCCGATGGATGGCGGGCAGTTGTTGCTTACGGCCACCAATAATCCTAAATTGACGGGTGGCATAGGTTTTGCGCTCAGTCTTTTGATAGGCGTGTGGTTTCTGACCGGCGGCAGCATCTTCATGGCCATGATGTTGGGATATTTTGCTTGGATTAACTGGCAAATACTCAAATAAAAGAAAAGTATCGTAGGCCGAGTAGCGAATTTGCTTGCTATTTAAAACGTAATTTAGTTTAATAATCTATATGAAGATAATTGCAATTTCAGTAGTTGGTGCTCTTGCAGCCGTTGTTCTGAGTGCTTGTGTTGGTGATTGCCCCTGCAACTCATACAAAAAAGATTATTTGAGAGACGTGCCCACCTCTTCATCCCAGTCTTTCGATTAATATATGTCGTTTGAGATACGCGAGAAACCGGAGATGGTGGAGCGCGCCCTGCTGGTTGGGCTGGGCATGCCGGGGGATTCCCGCCGCGAGCGCGCTGCCTTGCTGGCAGAGCTTGAAGACTTGGTGAGCAATCTCGGCATTGGGATTGTGGGCACCATGCTTGAGTTTACCCGTGAAATTCAAGCCAAGTATTTATGCGGTATCGGCAAGGCAGAAGAAATTCGCGCCAAGGTGGCAGAATTGGATGCCGACTGTCTGATATTTGACAATCTGCTTTCACCGAGCCAACAGCGCGAGTGGGAAAAACTGACCAATGTAACGGTGATTGACCGCGAGGAGGTCATTCTCGACATCTTTGCAAAACGCGCACGCACGCGCGAGGCCGTCATGCAGGTAGACCTTGCCCGCATGCAGTATGCCTTGCCACGCATGGCCGGTATGTGGAAACACCTGGACCGCCAGCGCGGTGGTTCCGGCGGTGGTAAAGGTGGCGGTGCAGCAGCCCGTGGTGAAGGTGAAAAGCAGATTGAGATAGACCGCCGATTGGCTCGCGAGCGTATCGAAGCGATTCGCGATGAGCTGGAGGTAGTGCGCCGCCAGCGCGGTACCCAACGCAAGGAGCGCAACCGCCAAGGTATACCCACGGCAGCCATTGTGGGCTACACCAATGCCGGTAAATCATCCCTGCTTAATTTGGTAACCGGGGCCGGTGTGTTGGCGCAGAATATTCTCTTTGCCACGCTTGATACCACCAGCCGCAAAATTGAATTGCCGGATGGGCAACCCTTGGTGCTGACAGATACCGTGGGCTTTATCCGCAATTTGCCGCACCGTTTGGTAGAGGCCTTTAAGTCCACCCTGGAGGAGGCAACCTTGGCAGATTTCCTGATTCAGGTGGTGGATGCCAGCGACCGCGAGGCCCTGCGTCATTACGAGACTACTTGTGAGGTATTGGCAGAGCTTGGCGCCGCAGATAAACCCATGGTGGTGGTGTGGAACAAGACGGACCTCATACCCGAGGACCGGCGGGAAGAATTGCTGGCAGCCCTTACAGCCAAGGTGCAGTGCCCCTGCATTACCTTCAGCGTGAAAGCAGAGCAGGGGGTGGATGCCCTGCTGGCAGAGTGTGTTGAGATGCTCTCTCACCGCGTATCGAAAGAGAGCTACCGAATTCCGCTGGCAGAGAGCCGCCTCATTGCCATTATGCACCGGGACGGCAAGGTGCTTTCCACTGAATATGAGGGTAATGATGCGATTGTGGAGGCCATCCTTCCCCATGAGTTTGCCGCCCGTTTGGAATCTTACAAAATCTGACACCGGATGAAAAAATCACTACTCCCTGTTTTGCTGTTAGCCTTGTTGCCTACTGCATGCCAAATGACGGCAGAGGATTATTACCGCTTGGGTGATGAGCTGGATGAAGCAGCCAAGAACAAGAAAGTGGGATATACGTTTGAGGATTTCATCTCAAGCCCCGGCTACCGCAGCTCCCGCGATTATTGGCGTGGCCCGGCCATAGAACGCACGGACCCTGCCAATTCTCATGTGGAAATCTTGCTCAAAGAGCAGCGTGGCCGTTTGTTCATTAACGGCGAAATCGCCATGGATTTTCCCGTGTGCACGGGCCGAGTGGGGGGAAGCGAAACTCCCCGCGGCACTTTCCGCATTACAGAGAAAAAGGAAGAGCACCGCTCCACCCGTTACGGCTGTTTTGTAGATGCTGATGATAATTTGGTGCAAGCCGGTGTAACCTCGTCCGAAAAACCGCCTGCAGGTGCCTTTTTTAAAGGCAGCAAGATGGATTATTGGATGCGGTTCAACGGCGCTATCGGTATTCACGTAGGCAGTATAATAGAGCGTGACAGTTTGTCGCACGGCTGCGTGCGCTTGCCGGTTGAGCCGGCGGAAATCCTTTTTTCCAAATTGGAGGTGGGCTCCAAGGTTATTGTTAAATAACAGCTTTTTGGTATGATAACACGTTTGCATTCTGCCGCCGTTAACGGGATAGACGGCTATGGGGTACAAGTTGAGGTAGATGTGGTGCCGGTTAAAGATGTGGGCCGCTACTACATTGTAGGCTTGCCCGATGCCGCCGTGCGCGAAAGCGTGCAGCGTGTTACCTCTGCGCTCAAAAACAGCCATTTCTTTTGCCCCGGCGAGTTGCAGGTTACGGTGAACCTTGCCCCGGCCGATGTGAAAAAACAGGGGCCCGGCTTTGACTTGCCCATAGCCATCGGGCTTGAAATCAATATCCAAGGGTCCATAGAAGATATCCCCTACGATTACAAGCGCCGTGTACCCATTCATTTGGATGACTGGTGCATGGTGGGCGAGTTGGCGTTGGACGGCATGGTGCGCGGGGTGCGTGGTATTTTGCCGCAAGCCGTGGCCGCGCGCGATGCGGGGCGCAAGTACCTGATGGTCTCCCCCGAGAATGCGGCTGAGGCCGCCGTGGTAGAGGGTATTGCCGTGTATGCGGTAGAAACTCTGGCAGATGCTTGGGCTGTATTGCTGGAGCGCGAAAAGTTTACCCCCGTGCAGCCGCCTCCTTTTGAGAGCATCGAGGCAGCCGGCCCTGATTTTTCTGATATTAAAGGCCAACCCTATGCACGCCGTGCCATGGAGATTGCTGCGGCCGGTGGGCACAATCTTTTGATGAGCGGTAGCCCCGGCAGCGGCAAGAGCATGTTGTCCGTCCGCTTGCCCTCCATTTTGCCGCCCTTAACGCATGAGGAGGCCCTCGTCACCGGTAAGATTCATTCTGTGTGCGGGTTGTTACCCCGCGGTGGAGGCTTGCTTAAGAATCGCCCGTTTCGCTCCCCTCACCATACGATTTCTGATGTAGGCCTCATGGGTGGCGGCTCCAATATCACCCCCGGTGAGATATCGTTGGCCCACAATGGCGTGCTCTTTTTGGATGAGCTGCCGGAGTTTAACCGCCGCACGCTCGAGACCCTGCGCCAGCCTTTGGAGAGCGGTGTGGTGACCATCTCTCGCGCATCGGGCAGTTTTGATTTTCCCTGTTCTTTTATGCTGGTGGCGGCCATGAACCCGTGCCCCTGTGGGTATTTGGGCGACCCGCGCCACAGTTGCAAATGCAGCTATGCAGAGATTACCCGCTACCGCCGCAAAATATCCGGCCCCTTGCTGGACCGCTTCGATATGGTGATTGAGGTGCCGCCCGTAGACCCCGCGTCTCTTTTGCAAAAGCCCGATGGCGAGCCCAGTGCTGCGATAAGAGCAAGAGTTCTTGCCGCCAGGTCCTTGCAGCAGAAACGCTATGCCGGCACCGGTATTACCTGCAATGCACGCCTCACCGGGCGCTTGTTGCGGCAGTTCTGCCCGTTGAGCCCCTCCCAGCAAGATATGCTATTGGCGGCGGTAGAGCAATTTTCGCTGTCCGCCCGTGCGTTCGACCGCATTTTGCGAGTAACCCGCACCATTGCAGATTTGGCGGGGCATGCCGTGCCCACGGATGACGACCTGTTTGAGGCCATACAGTTCCGCCAGTTCGAGTGTAAACTTCGGGCTTAAAACGGAGCCTTCCGCTCCGTTCCCTCTGCGAGCGACAGCGAGCTCTTCTCTACGGCATAGCCGTTCTTCATTATCCGTCGCCAGACGGATTCTTCACTGCGGCGTCAGCCGCTCTTCACTGCGAGCGATAGCGAGTATTATAAAACCTTGAATCCTCAATAAAAAATGCTATCATGGAAACATGAAAAGCACGTTAGAAGAAATGAGCCTTGAGTTTTCTGTTCAAGTCATCAAACTCTGTGATTCCATTCATAATCGCGCTCATATCAAAAACCAGATGCTGCGTTCTGCGTGCAGTATCGGGGCTAACATACGAGAAGCCCAATATGGATATAGTAAAGCAGATTTCATCTGTAAACTTCAAATTGCCCTCAAAGAATGCCACGAAACCTTCTATTGGCTTGAATTATTGGTAAGAACCGAAACCGTTAAAGAAGACGAAGCAAAGTCCATAGAAAAAATGTGCAGCAAAATCAGGTTTCTACTAATAAGGTCTCTTAATACTGCAAAACAAAGAGAGATGAAATAATACTCGCTATCGCTCGTAGTGAAGAATCCGTCTATCGACGGATAGTGAAGAGCGGCTGCGCCGCAGAGAAGAAATCGCTATCGCGCTCAGAGAAGAACGGAGCCTGGCGGCTCCGTAGATTCAGAGGGAAGATAAAATAGACTGCAACTCTGCCATAGACCCCACACGCGAGAGCAGGGGGCGCAGTGGCTTGGTGCCCGGTATACCCTTGGCATAGGCCAGCAAGCGGGCGCGCATGGCCCGCATGGTGAAAATCTCATCCCCGTAATGCCCGCTCTCAATGGCCATGCGTGTGTGGCGCAGCATAAAGTCAATGCGCTCTTGAGGTGTGGGCTCATCCATGATTTCGCCTGTGGTCAGATAATGGCGGGCGCGTGCAAAAAGCCAAGGGGCATTCATGGCGGCGCGGCCAATCATAACACCGGCCACCGCCGTGTTTTCGCGCACGCGTTTTACATCTTGCGGGGTGCAGATATCGCCGTTGCCCACCACGGGTATTTGAACGGCACGGGCGCAATCATCAATGATTTGCCAGTTGGCTTGGCCCCCGTATTGTTGAGAGCGCGTGCGGCCATGTATGGCAATGCTCTGCACACCGGCATCCTGCAAACGGCGGCAGGCCTCAAGGGCGCATATGTGCTCGGCATCCCACCCGATGCGTATTTTGGTGGTTACGGGGCAGTCATCCCCCAGTTCTTTTACCACGGCTGCGGCAATGTTCTGCAACAGTGGCAGATCTTTCAGCAGAGAGGAGCCACCGTTTTTGCCCACTACCTTGGGCACGGGGCAGCCGGCGTTGATATCCAGAAAATCCGGCTGCATGGCATCCACAATAATGCGGGCGGCGGCGGCAGCGTGTTCCGGTACCGAGCCGAAAATCTGAATACCCAGCGGGCGGTGCTCTTGCTTAAACTCCACATAACGGCGGTTGCGGTGCCATGCCTGCAATACCCCCTCGGCAGATACAAACTCTGTCACCATGACATCTGCCCCCATCTCTTTGCACAACGTGCGGAAAATCGGGTCTGTCACCCCCGCCATAGGGGCCAGATACAGGGGGAACTTGTTATCAAACCAAGGTAAACTCATGCGCCGCATGTTAGCACACCATGCTATTTTGTGCAAGCTTGATTATTACTATTTACCCTGCAATGGGGTCTGTTTCAGATTTGCCGGTAGAAGGTTCGAGAATTTTTATGCATCCTTTGAAGTCTCAGGAAGTAAACTTGTCGTAGTTTCAGGAACAGATACCGCACATCAAACAATCCGTACGCCTTTGCCTGTATCCGTTTGATAGCAGCGTTGGCTGATTCTATTCGTGCCGAGTTTATTTTGTAACGAATGCCGTTCATCACCTCGTTAAATTGCTCGCTTATTTTTCTGGCGCGGACTGCCACTTTTTTTGTCAGCAAAGGGGTTACCTAGGCATCAGCAAATCTGAAACAGCCCCCTGCAATGCGTGATTTCTCTTGCTTCATTATACGGGATGTGCTACCCTTTTCTCCACAAACTTATTAGGGTATTTATGTTACAGAACGAATACATCAGCATCGATATCCGCACTGCCGGGCGCACATTTGCCGGTGTGACGGTGCAGGATAAAGTGAATGGCCGCAGCTATGATTTGGGCCGCGAGATTTTCAATATTCAATTGCAAGAGGCCAAGACAGATGAGGCATGCTCCAAAAAAGAATATACGGATGTGTGTTTCCCCCTCACGGCGCTTGATTTGATGTGTGGCGAAGTGTGCTACACCACCGTAGCGGCAGACCCCGCCGCCCGCCGTTTGGCAGACCGCCGCGCAGCGCAGCGTGCAAGTGTTGCCTTTGCCGTAACCACAGATGGCTATAAGCTGGAGTGGTGGGCAGAGCTGCGCGAGGGGCAGCCGTACTTCCGCGTGGGGCTGGATATTACCCCCATGCAGTTTGCCATGCCCGCCCGCAAGATTACGCTGCTGAACGTGGTAGCCCCCGAGGCCCGAGTGGAGGGCACGGTGAAAGGCGCCCCGGTAGTAGCCGGTGGCAACCGCCTGTTTGCCGGTGTAGAAAGTCCGCTGAGCAAGGGTGAGGTAACGGCAGCGGGCTTTGCCTGCTCTTTGGAGCGCACCACGCATTTGCCCGCCCGCACCACCGGCCGTATCTCTGCCGTGATGGGCTTTTGCCGCCCCGGCCAGCTGCGCCGCACCTTCCAGCTGGCGTATCTGAATGAGGAGCGTGCCCGCCCCTACTTCCCGCTGTTCAATTACAACACGTGGTATGATATCGGCTACTTTACCCCTTACTCGGAGAAAGATGTGCTGGACACCGTGCGCCTTTTCGGTGAAGAGCTGGTTAACAAGCGCGGCGCGGTGATGGATTCTTTCTTGTTGGACGATGGTTGGGATAACACAGAGACCCTCTGGCAGTTCCATGACGGGCTGCCCAACGAGTTCCGCGAAATCCGTAAGTTGATGGAGAGCTACGGCTCTGCCCCCGGCGTGTGGTTCTCCCCATGGGGCGGCTATGGTCAACCCAAGCTCAACCGCTTGGCTGCAGCCGGTGATACGTATGAGACCAACGAGCGCGGCTTTGCCCTCTCCGGTCCCAAGTATTACGAGCTGTTCCGTGATATGTGCTTGCACATGATTCGCGAGCACGGCGTAAATCAGTTTAAGCTGGATGGATGCTCCGGCATGGCAGACCCCGCCCCCGGCTCCCGCTTCGGCTCCGACTTTGAGGCCGCCATCAGCCTGATTGATGAGCTGCGCGCAGAGAAACCCGACATCTACATCAACCTCACCACCGGCACCTGGGCCAGCCCCTTCTGGTTCAGCATTGCAGACTCCGTATGGCGTGGCAACTGGGACCACGATTTCTGCGGCGTGGGCACTGCCCGCCAGCAGTGGATTACCTTCCGCGATGCCATGATTTATGCTCACAACGTGAAGATATCCCCGCTTTGCCCCATTAACTCCCTCATGACCCACGGCGTGATTTACAATAAGGGCGCCCGCGGCCTCACGACCACCGAGAATGATGACCTGGCAGATGAAATCTGGAGCGGGCTCGGTCTCGGCACGCAGATGCAAGAGGTGTACATTACCCCCGCCATGCTCAAAGACCATGAGTGGGATACCTTGGCCACCGCTGCCAAGTGGACCCGCGCCAACGCTGCCACCTTGGTGGATAGCCACTGGGTGGGTGGCGACCCCGCCGCGCTTGAGGCATACGGCTTTGCTTCTTGGAGCCCCGCCAAGGGTATCTTGGTGTTGCGTAACCCCTCCGACCGAGAGCAGGAGTTCTCATTTGACCCCGCTGCCGTGTTCGAGCTACCGCTGGGTGCCCCGCTGCGCTATGCGCTCTCCTCTCCCAAGGGAGATGCTCTGCCCGCCGAAGCGCTTGCCGGTATGCCCACCACGCTGCGCCTTAAACCCTTCGGCGTGCTGGTGATAGAGGCAAATCCGCAATAAAATCGGCTGCCTGCATTTTGCGTGGCTCTCGCGCTTCTCTGCTCGGGAGCCTCGCTTTTTTTGTGGCTTATTTCACCATGTGTGGTGAAAATGGGCTTGACTTATAGGGGAGCTTTTGTCATATTTAACCGTGTATGGTGAAACGTGAAGACATAGGAGCCGTCATCAAAGCCAGAAGAGTTCAGGAACGTGTGAGTTTAGAAGAACTGTCTGTACTCACAGGGGTGGGGATTAATACCCTGAGTCGTTTAGAACGGGGTGTTGGTAATACTCAACTGAACGTGTTGCTTACTGTAGTAAATGCCTTAGGCCTTAATATCTCCATCTCGACCAATAAAATGACATATTGATTCTCCCCGCAACTATGAAGCAGGATAGAAAAGCCACTGTTTATGTAAAAAATAAGCCCGCTGCCATATTGACCGAACATGCGCAGCCGGGGGCTTGCCGCTATGAATTGCAATACCTGCCTGCTTATTTGGAGCAAAGCCCATGTCCCCCGATTAGCCTGAAGCTCCCGCCACGCAGTGAGCCTTATTATGCGGAACGCATGTTTCCCTTCTTCCAAAATATGCTGCCGGAGGGGGAAAATAAGAGACTGACCTGCAAAGCCTGCAAATTAGATGATTGCGACCTTTTCGGTATGTTAGTATATCTGGCCGAATATGATTCCGTGGGCGATGTGACTGTTCAAGAGATTAAATCATGAAACTTTTTTTCACAGAATACTCAAGTGAGGTGTGCGCGGCTCTATTCGGCGGGGAAAAAGTTTCTCCTCTGCTGCCCTACTGTTACAAGGCAAAAGGACGGGCGGATGATATGCCGTTATATACGGGCACGCTCTCCGTATCCGGGGCGCAGCCCAAGTTGGGGGTGTTGGTGAAAAATGGGCAATTGTGCATTGCTGAGCACGGTGAGCAAAGTACGCATATCCTGAAACCGTGTGCGGGAAGTCGTTTTTCTCTTCATTATGATATGCCTGCCAACGAGGTGTTTTGTATGCAAATTGTGGCAGGTTTGTTCAATATATCAACGGCTTCTGCAACTCTGTGTTTTTTTAATGATGGCGTACCTGCGTATTTGACAAAACGGTTCGACTTGTTGCCGAACGGTGAGAAAATGCACGTAGAAGACTTAGCCTCTTTGTCTGAGACAGATGTGCAGGGGGATAGCCTCAGAAAATATCAAGGTAGTTATGAAAAATTGGCTTCCGTTATTGTCGCAGCATCCGGGGCTCCGTTGCTGGACTTACGCAACTTTTTTCGATTGGTTCTTGCTAATTATCTGTTGTGTAATGGTGATGCTCATGCCAAAAACTTTTCTATGATGGTAGGTGAGCATGGTGAGTGTCGTTTGGCTCCGGCTTATGATGTGATGAATACCCGCTTGCACGTATCTGATACCACGTTTGCAATGGGTAAAGGTTTGTTTGAACATGGTGGAGTTTGTTCTTCAGCCGGTATGCGTGCATATTTTTCGGAATGGGCGCAATGTATAGGCCTTAATGCTAAATATGCCGTAAAAGAAATAGATAAATTCTTGGCTTTAAGGCATAATCTCATGGAGTTATTGAAAGAATCTTATATGTCTCTCAAAGCTCAAAATGTGTTCCGTTATCATGTTAAACAGCGTTTTGATAGCCTGAAATAGCCACATTTCACCATGTGTGGTGAAATGTGGCTGTCTGTTTTACTGAAAAGCATGGTTAATAGGATGAATTCACCATATATGGTGAAATGGCAATACCGGAAAGCATGATTGACAAGAGCTGGTTCCTTGGGTATGATTTCCGGTATGAGCGAGTTTGCTGATAAAGTGGTAGTTGTAACGGGTGGCGTGCAGGGGATTGGCCGTTGCATAGCAGAGATGTTCTGCGCAGCGGGGGCACAGGTGTGTATTTTTGATGTGCAGGAGAATCCCTACTTTGTGGGCGATTTGGCGAAAGAGGAAGACCTGCGCGCCTTTTGCGCCAAAGTGATTGCAGAGCACGGGCGGGTAGATTATCTCATCAACAACGCAGCCCCCTTGTTCAAAGGTTTGCCGGACTGCTCTTGGCAAGAGTTCAATTACGCCTTGCAAGTTGGGGTAGCAGCCCCTTACATGCTCACCCGCTTGTTTATGGCGCATTTTGCAGCGGGCGCGGCCATCGTCAATATCTCCTCCAGCCGAGACCGCATGAGCATGCCAGGCACGGAGTGTTACACCGCTGCCAAAGGCGGTATTGCCGCGCTTACTCATGCCTTGGCGGTATCCCTTGCCGGGCGGGTGCGCGTTAATTCCATATCCCCCGGGTGGATAGAAACAAACGGGGTGCAATACAGCGGGGCAGATGCCGTGCAGCAGCCCGTGGGGCGTGTCGGTAAACCGGAGGATATTGCAGAGATGGTGCTCTTTCTATGCTCCGCCAAAGCCGGTTTCATTACCGGAGAAAATATCTGCATAGACGGCGGCATGACCCGCCAAATGATTTACCATGGTGAGCATGGTTGGAGCTTGAATTAAACATCTGCCTTTTTTCAGTACGACCGACGCGATATGCGCACTGCGGTGAAAGTCCGCGCGGAGCCGCGATGATGCGGAATCCCAGACCTGAAGAACAACTGCGGGGAGGTAACGAACCGTGGAAAAGGAAGTTCGAGGGGAAATCCCGACT
>JAZNGY010000086.1:0-7202 GCA_045576695.1 Akkermansia sp. | reverse complement strand
TGCATTTACCGCATGCATTGCGCCACTGTGGTTTGCCCGCTTCCGCACTTCCGCCGTCGCTCCTTCCGAGCTATGGCGTAACAAGCGCCTCAGCGTGGCAAGTCGGATCGTAGCCATGTCGTTCTGTGAGCCAAGGAGTTGATTTATGACATTGTCTTCCTAAGACCGCTTGGCCTCCGACTTTGCATTTACCGCATGCATTGCGCCACTGTGGTTTGCCCGCTTCCGCACTTCCGCCGTCGCTCCTTCGGAGCTATGGCGTAACAAGCGCTTCAGCGTGGCAGCCTCCCTTTTTTATTTCGTTGTCACGCAATAAAAAAGTTGGCTTGGCAAACCAAAAGGCTTGCCAAGCCGAAGTTTTTTCTCCGAAAAAACGGAGGCTGGAGCATAGCGGACTCGAACCGCTGACCCCTTCAATGCCATTGAAGTGCTCTACCAGCTGAGCTAATACCCCGCTTTTTAATGAGGTGTCCTGTGAGGACGGGCGGAGTATACACTCATTCTCTCGTTTTGGCAAGCAAAAAAAGTAAAAATGTTTCATTTTTTTTGCGCGAGGTGGCGTGGTAATGGTGCTTAATAGTTATCGAGGTGTGAGAAGTTGAGTTGGCTCGAGGTTTTTTATTCTTTTATTGTCAATGGTATATAAATTATTTGAGAAAATATTCATCTGAAAGATGTTTTTTTGTGTTGACAAAGGGGGGATAAAAATATAGAATGACGGCGTCCTTGGAATCAGACGTAAAATTGGTTCTTGGGTCCGAAAAGGGTCCATTTCATAGGGTAGTTGGGCTCCCGGTGGTCTTCGGATCACCGGGAGACTTCCTTCTAGGGGTGCAGCTTTTTTGATGAGTCAGTAAAAATGTGGTTCCGGATGGTGTTTATAAATAATAGTTATGCAAAGCCATTCTTTGAGCGACTGCATACAAAAAGCCACCGTGTCGTGAGTGAGCGGTGGCCTTCGGCAAGAGCGTGCAGGGGGGGCGTTAATTTTCTTGACCCCAGCCTTTTTCTTGGGCGTATTGGAAGAAGTAACGCAGGATGCGAGCGTAGAAAATGCGTTTGGCTGGGGTGGCTGCGGCGTTGAGGATGCGGTGGGTCCACGCTTCGCGGTCCAGCGAGTGCATACGGGAGTTGGCCAGCTCGGGGTGCGTGTTGTAGATGTTGCGCAGGGCGAGAGCGGCGCGGTTGATTTGGGATTGGAAGACGCGGCGCCCCTCTGTGCGAAGGCGCAAATACTCCAACCAGGCACCTACGGCATATGAGAAGGTGACATTGTGGCCTGCGGCTATGGTACGCTCTGTGGTCATAATATGAATATAGAATAAATAAACCTTTAAGTCAAGTAAAATAACAGAGCAAAGCGCAGATGTGGGTTTAATTGACCAAGGGGAAGTGGGCAGAGAGCGGGTAATCCGGCACGTGGATGAGCTCTACGCCGTACATGGCGGCGATTTCCGGTGCGCGAGATTCAGCGTAGGCCTCGCCGTAGTAAATGGTTTTGACGCCGTGGGCACACAGGGCCTGCATGCAAGAGGTGCAGGGCATGGTGGTGCATGCTACAATTTTTGCCTCGCCGCGTTTGAATAGGCTGCAGAGGTTAATTTCTGCATGGAGCATGAATTTTTGCCGCTCTTCGCGAGAAGCCCAAAAGCCCTCGGGGGCAGAGAACCCGGGGAAGAGACCGTTGTAGGCCGTGCCGATGACGCGGTTGTCTTTATCGAGGGCGGCAGCGCCCACCTTGCGGTAGGGGTCTTCGGAGCGCAGGGCTGCCACGTGTGCCAAGGCCATAACGTATTGGGGGATGGAAAGACGGCTCATGCCTTTATCATACAACACTTTCGCGTCATTGCAAGCGCCAATGCGTGCCGTGGCGGCTTTTTTTGCTTGTCAGGGCAGGGCTGCTTTGCTATAAGGTGTGCTATGAGCAGAGATTACTATAACCCCTTGTTGCTACTTATTGTGGTGATACTGCTGGCATGTCGCATCAGCCACGTGGGCAGTGCCGGTACGTTGGAGATGTGGGTGATGGTGATTTGTGCCACGGGTGTGGCGTTGGATGGCGCGCTGTCGCTGGCACGCTCGATGACGCAGCGCCCGGCTATCATGAATGTGGTGTGGGCCGTAGTGTTTTTGTTGGTGGGGTGCAGCACTTGGGTAATGGCAACCTCAAACCAAGGGACAGATGACGAGGCGCTGGAGGATTATCGCGCTATGTACGCTCTATACCGCGATGGTGGGGATGCCAATGCCTGCAATGAGAATGGTGATACTTTGCTGTTGCTCGCCGTACAGTGCGGTAAAGAAAATGTGGTGCGAGAGCTGCTGAATAAAGGTGTGGTGCCGGCAGAGCAATTGCAGCAGGCAGCCATGCGGGCTGTTTCTGCCAACCGTGTGCCCGAGCTTAAGATGTTATTGGCTGCCGGTGTGCCTGCTGATTCTGTATGTGGTGGCACAACTTTGCTGTGTTTTGCTGCTTCTCATGGCAATTATTCGGCGGTTGATACCCTGCTGGAGCACGGCGCCAACCCCGTTTTGGCAGATGCCGGCGGTGTTTCCCCTTTGTCTAATGCCGTAATCAGCGGCAATAAGCGCATGGTGGCACGTTTGCGAGAGGCCGGTGCCCACCCCGGCGTGGAAGACCCCAACGGCCGCATGCCGGTGAGCTATGCACGCTCCGAAGAAATGGAACAAGCCCTTCAATGATAACCTACTATTGCATATGATAAAACGAGTGATTACACTATTGATATTGCCGCTATATTGCCATGCGGATGACTTTACCTTGGCCGACGGCACGGTGTTGAAAGATGCCGAAGTGTTGCGTAAGGATGGCGAGGTGTTGCAGATTCGCCATGCCGGGGGAATTGAAAAGTACTCTTACACGGAGCTGGGCGAAGCCCTGCAACGGCGCTACGACCTGACGCCTGCCCAAGTGGAGGCTCGGCGCGCTGCTGCGGCAGAGGCTGCTGCCGAAAAACAACGCGCCAAAGAAGCTGCTAAAGCAGTAAAAGAGCGCGAGTTGAAAGAGGCGCAAGAAGCACGCCAAGCTGCGCTGGAGGCTGCAGGCAAGCATGCTCGCTATATCAGTGGGGCAGAGGTGATTCAGCTTTGCAGCAGTATGTTTACCCTTGAGGCGCGTGCGGCAGAGTTTTTGGCGGCCGAGTGGAACCGCCGCGAGGCTTTGCGCTTGAATTTGCCGATAGATACACAGCGCTTTTCTGCCGAGGCTGCATCGCTGAAACCTGATTTTGAAAAAGAACGCGCTGAGCTTGCCGCGGTGCGCTCCGAGCTCAGCGATAAACGCGCCGAGGTTCAAGAGCAGGCGGCCACCATAAAACACAAAAACGCTGAAATTGCCGCTTTGCGTGCAGAGGTTGCCAAGCTTAATAAGGAACTGGGCCGTGCAGAGAACAAACGCTCTACTACTACCACGGTGGTGGTAGATAACCCGGTATATGTGCCCACTTATGTTGGCCCCACTTGCGTGGGCCATGTGCACAGGCCACGCCCCCATGCGCACCCTGCGCACAAGCCGCGCCCCGCTCGCCCGGCGCCGCGCCCCAAGCCCGTGCAGGTATCCCCCGGCCCTCGCCCCGCAAGTGCAGCGCGGCCTGCCAATAGTGCCCATACCCTACCCCGTAGTAGATAATCATGGTATCCGGGTGTGTTAGTTTTTGCTTGCAATGCCGATTAGAATAGTGTAGATATAGAATTATGTTCAGTAAGAATTTATGGAAAGCCGCCGTTTTCGGGCTGTTGTGTACCGTAGGTGCAGCGCATGCCGCGAAAGCCCCGCAGCCTTATGGCCCGGTGCCGACAGAGCAGCAGGTAAAATGGCTCCGTATGGAGTGGTATGCCTTTGTTCACTTCGGGCTCAATACCTATACCAATAAAGAGTGGGGGTATGGCGATGAGTCTCCCACGCTGTTTAACCCCACGGCTTTTGATGCTGAGGCTATTGTTACCACATTTAAATCTGCCGGTATGAACGGTATGATTTACACGGCCAAGCACCATGACGGTTTCTGCACGTGGCCTACCAAGTCCACTGAGCATAACATCACAAAGTCCCCGTGGAAAGACGGCAAGGGCGATGTGGTCAAAGAGTTTGCCCAAGCTTGTAAAAAGCATGAGTTCCCCTTCGGTACGTATCTTTCCCCCTGGGACCGCAACTGTGCAGAATACGGTAAGCCCGGGTATCTGGATGTTTATTACAAACAGATAGAGGAGCTGCTTACCAACTACGGCCCCATTTTTGAGATTTGGTTTGACGGCGCCATGGGGGGCGATGGTTACTATGGTGGCGCCCGCCAGAACCGCAACATCGGCGAGGCTGATACCTATTATAACTATAAGCGCGTGGTGAAAATGATCCGCAAGTTGCAGCCGGACTGCATTATCTGGGGTGCCTGCGGCCGTGGTGATGCCACTTGGGCCGGCTCAGAGCAAGGCTACGCCCGCAATTATCCCCTGTGGAATGCGCGCAATGGTAAGTGGATTTGCGATGAGGCAGATACGCCCATTAACCACCGTGGTTGGTTCTGGCACCCGGGGCAGGCCTCTGCCGTGAAGTCGCCCGAGCACCTGATGAAGGTGTACATGATGAGCGTGGGCCGCGGTGCCAACCTGATTCTCAATGTTGCCCCCAACCGTGATGGGCAGCTGGACCCCGCAGATGTTGCCGCTTTGCAGGCTTTCGGCGAGATGCGCCGCAAGCTCTTGGCCAAGGATTACGCCTTGAATGCCAAGGTTGTGACCTCTGAGTCTCGTGGCAAAAAGTACAATGGCTCTCAGCTGACGGATGGCGATATTGAAAGCTACTGGTGCCCCAATGATGGCACGAAAACGGCTACGGCAGAATTGCAGCTCGATGCCCCCGTCACCTTCGATGTGGTTCGCCTGCGCGAGCAAATTCGCCTCGGCCAACGAGTAGAAGCCTTCAAGGTGGAAGCTTGGGTGGATGGCGAGTGGAAGACTATTGTAGCCCCCGGCAAACCCGGTGAAAATGAGAACGCCCCGCCCCGTGGGGAAGCGTGGCTCAAGTTTGTGCAAGATGGCAAGGGCTGCACCATCGGCAACCAGGTGATGCGCTGGTTATCTGAGCCGGTTACCACGGATAAAGTGCGCCTTACTATTGTGAGCGCCAAGGCTTGCCCCTGTATCTCAGAGTTCTCGCTGCTGCGCATGCCTTCTGCAGAAACGGTAGAAGAGGTCGCTACCGAGCAGGGCGATATTGTTCTCGACAGCCGAGGTTGGGCATTCGGTGGCTTTGCTGCAGAAAAAGCCCCCCTTGCTTTCGATGGTAAGGCTGATACCATGTGGCAGCATGCCAAAACGCCCTCTCATATCCGTATCGATATGAAAAAAGCCCACACCATCAACGGTTTTGCTTATTTGCCCCGCCAAGATGGTAAAACAGAGGGTATGACCTCTCGCTACCGTTTTGAAGTAAGCATGGATGGCAATAAATGGACGATTGTCTCGGAGGGCGAGTTCGGTAACCTGCGCGCTAACCCCGTAGAGCAGCAAATCTCTTTCGACCCGTGCAAGGCGCGCTACATCCGCTTCTTCTCAACGGCTGCGCTTGATGGCAGTGGCTCTTCTGTGGCCGAGCTTAAAGTGCTTTCCCCGCGTAAGTAAGTTTGCGCGCATTGTAAAAAGAGCCTTGCGATACATGCTTCGCAAGGCTCTTTTTTTGACATTGAAACAACAGCATCACTTGTAGGTGGCGCAGCGGTTAAGCCAGCCGGGGAGCCACTTTTGCTCGTTGCGGGAGGCGGGGGCGTTGGCGACTCTCCGTTTCATGACAACGGCTGCTGCGCGCGCAAACTCTGCCGTGGCTGCGCGCCCCTGTGGGGTGCCTTTCATTTCTTCCAGTACTTGCAACAGCCCCCAGCCTTGGCCGTTGTAGCGCTCGGTAGCTTTAAGGCCTTCTCCTTTAAAATTGACATAGTCTACCAGGCAATACATGCCCTGTGTGGTGGCTGCCAAGGCGTTGTAGCGAGCTTGCACGGCCGCCGGGTAGGCAGAGGCCTGCATCATGCCGGGTAATGCCGCGCGAGAGCGCAAGATGATAAACTCCGTTTGTAACTCAACATGATTTGCCAGCCATTGCCGCATGGCATTGGCCTTGCCACTGCGGTCGGCCAAAAAAGCAGCCTTGCTCGGCCAGGGGGCCGCCCCCTCAAAATAGCGCGGTACTTGTACACCACGGCGCTTTGCATATGCCGCGAATTTGGGGAAACTCTCATCAAACGGTCCGCTGTACCCGGCCGGGTACCATATGAAGTGCCCTATACCCAGCGAGGGAAAATCCTCCCCCGCATTCCAACTGACCAGCCCTTGCACGCTGCCGGCGCATTCGTTTTGCCAAATTCTGCGCCCCAGCTCTTTGAGGTTTATGCTGCCGGTTTGCTGCGTGGCTGCTGCGTGTGTGCGGGGGCGGTTTCGGCTCTGTGGCGCAGTTTGTGCAGAGCAGGCTGCAAGAAGGAGAACGACGCCGGGTATGAGGATGCTGTGCTTCATATACACGCATTCTAGCATACTTTATTCTCCTTTGTAAAGACGTAATCTTGCCCTTTAAAATAGCCCTTTTCAAAGAAAATAAAAAAAAATCTGCCTTTATGCTTGACTTTGATATCATGATGTGGTAATTTGCTGCACCGCCTTGTTGCCATGGCCCGCCCTAAACGCGATGCGAGCCGCCGAGGTGGAAACAACCAAATCTAATCATTTTACAATATGGTAGCAATTCGTCTCAACCGTCAGGGGTCCAAGGACCGTCCTTATTACAAGATTGTTGTCGTTGACAGCCGCGCTCGCCGTGATGGCGATTTCATTGAGCAGGTGGGTACCTACAATCCCATGGCTGAAGGTGTAAACTACACCCTCGACCTGGAGAAGGTTGAAAAGTGGATCAGCAATGGCGCTCAGCCCTCCGAGACTGTCGCTTCCATGATCAAGAAGGCTCGCGCTGCTAAGGCCTAAGCCTCTCCACACCAAAACTTTTTCCTTGGTTGTTTCTGATTTGAATCTGCTGTACTCCTAAGTACAGCAGATTCTCTTCAGTACGACCGACGCGATATGCGCACTGCGGTGAAAGTCCGCGCGGAGCCGCGATGATGCGGAATCCCAGACCTGAAGAACAACTGCGGGGAGGTAACGAACCGTGGAAAAGGAAGTTCGAGGGGAAATCCCGACTG
>JAZNGY010000085.1:0-2777 GCA_045576695.1 Akkermansia sp. | reverse complement strand
AATAATTCATCCTCTTTTTCATTTCGCGGCGGCTATTCTGTCACCGCCGTTTTCAACGGGGTTCCATTCATCTTGTATCACTACCGGTGGTTCCGCTCGCCCGCTGTCGCGGGCTCCCTACACCACCGGCTAAGCTTCTTATCGCCCCGCTATCACGGGGCTCTTGAATTCGGTTCGCTTCGCTCCCGTCTTTGCCCTGCGGGCTTCGCCGAGGCTGGCGCCATCTGCCCGATAAATTACAATTTATCGGGCTGCCACATCTACAAACTGTAAACGCGTGGACATCATTAGAAACATGAACACTAAATCGGAGTTTGAATGTATGAATGACGATATACGAGGTACGAAGTTCAGAGTCAGGCGCCTGCGGCGCAGTGTTGCAAAGCCGCGCATGAGTTGCCGCTGTCATTACGGCTGTATGCCAACTATTACTTCGTATTTTGAATCTCGTAACTCGTACTTCAAATTACCTGGCTCATCTTCTTTACAACTTTCCAAAAAACGGTGCCGTGGTATCATCCCCACGGCACCGGTAAAAAGTTTGTTGTGATATTCAGCTTGTATAAGTGTTAAACTTTAAACATCAAACATTACTTCTTCATTGCCGCGCGGATAAGCTCTGCGCACTCGGTATGGCCGTTGTCCTCAGCTGCTTCAAGGGCTGAATCAAGGTCAGTAGCGCCTTTGTCGAGCATCAGCTGTACAATATCCAAATGGCCACCATATGCCGCGCCATCAAGCCCTTTGTTGTAGTTAGTAGCGCCTTTGTCGAGCAGCAGCTGTACGATACCCATACGGCCACCCCCTGCAGCGCACTCAAGCCCCTTGTTTGGGTCAGCACCTTTGTCGAGCAGCAGGTGAATGATATCCAAATGGCCACCATATACCGCGCTCCAAAGCCCCGTGTCGGGGTCAGCGCCTTTGTCGAGCAACAGCTGTACAATATCCAAATGGCCACCCGAAGCAGCGCTCGCAAGCCCCTTGTCGGGGGCAGCGCCTTTGTCGAGCAACAGCTGTATGATATCCAAATGGCCACCATATAACGCGCGGTTAAGCCCCGTGTCGGGGTCAGCGCCTTTGTCGAGCATCAGCTGTACAATATCCAAATGGCCACCTTCTGCTGCGCAGATAAGCCCCCAGTCGTAGTCAGTAGCGCCTTTGTCGAGCATCAGCTGCACGATGTCCAAATGACCACCCTCTGCAGCCATCTTAAGTGCGAAGTTGTAGTCAGTAGCGCCTTTGTTAAGCATCAGGTTTACGATGTTCAAATGGCCGCCATATGCCGCGCCGATAAGCCCCTTGTCGGGGTCAGCGCCTTTGTCGAGCATCAGGTGAATGATATCCAAATGACCATCCCTTGCCGCGCGGTTAAGCCCCCAGTCGTAGTCAGTAGCGCCTTTATCGAGCATCAGGTGTACGATACCCATACGGCCACCCTCTGCCGCGCCGATAAGCCCAGAGTCGGGGTCAGCGCCTTTGTCGAGCAGCAGCTGTACGATGTCCAAATGGCCACCATATGCCGCGACCTCAAGCCCCTTGTCGGGGGCAGCACCTTTGCCGAGCATCAGCTGTACGATGTCCAAATGGCCACCCGAAGCAGCGTACTTAAGTCCTTCGTTGTAGTCAGTAGCGCCTTTGTCGAGCAACAGGTGTACGATACCCATACGGCCACCATATGCCGCGCCCTCAAGCCCCTCGTTGGGGTCAGCGCCTTTGTCGAGCAACAGCTGTACAATATCCGAATGGCCATCCTTTGCTGCGTGGTAAAGCCCTTCGTTGTAGTTAGTAGCGCCTTTGTCGAGCATCAGCTGTACGATGTCCATATGGCCACCCGAAGCAGCGTACTTAAGTCCTTCGTTGTAGTCAGTAGCGCCTTTGTCGAGCAACAGCTGTACAATATCCAAATGGCCACCCCTTGCAGCGTACTTAAGTCCTTCGTTGTAGTCAGTAGCGCCTTTGTCGAGCAACAGGTGTACGATACCCATACGGCCACGATATGCCGCGCTCGCAAGCCCCTCGTTGGGGGCAGCGCCTTTGTCGAGCAACAGCTGTACGATATCCAAATGGCCCCCCCTTGCAGCGCACTTAAGCCCTTCGTTGTAGTTAGTAGCGCCTTTGTCGAGCAACAGCTGTACGATATTCATATGCCCACCCTCTGCCGCGTAGATAAGCCCTTTGTTGTAGTCAGTAGCGCCTTTGTTGAGCAACCGTTGTACGATACCCATACGGCCACCATATGCCGCGCTCGCAAGCCCCACGTTGGGGTCAGCGCCTTTGTCGAGCAACAGGTGTACGATACCCATACGGCCACCCTCAGCAGCGACCCTAAGCCCCCTGTTGGGGTCAGCGCCTTTGTCGAGCAACCGTTGTACGATATCCAAATGACCACGCTTTGCTGCGATGGCAAGCCCATAGTCGGGGTCAACGCCTTTGTCGAGCAACAGGTGTACGATATCCAAATGACCACGCTTTGCTGCGATGTCAAGCCCATAGTCGGGGTCAGCACCTTTATCGAGCATTAGCTGCACGATGTCCAAATGACCACCCCTTGCAGCGCACTCAAGCCCTTCGTTGTAGTTAGTAGAAGTCGGATCGTAGCCATGTCGTTCTGTGAGCCAAGGAGTTGATTTATGACATTGTCTTCCTAAGACCGCTTGGCCTCCGACTTCCCCGACTCCGGGCTTATCGGCGCTGCAAGGGGGGGCCGTATGGATATTCTACAGCTGCTGCTCGACAAAGGCGCTACTAACTACAACGAAGGGCTTGAGTACGCTGCT
>JAZNGY010000084.1:0-10084 GCA_045576695.1 Akkermansia sp. | reverse complement strand
TGCATGGATAACGCATGGCTGCGGGCAGAGGGATATATCTCGTTTTATCAACTCCTCAAACGCTGATTGGAAACCGCCGTATGCCATAAATGGCACGTACGGTGGTGTGTGAGGGGGCGAAAGCCCCCTACACGATTTTTTTTTTATTTTCTGTACGAGTTATACACAAATAAAAAAGCCGCTTAATGTGCAGTTATGCAGCATTTAAGCGGCTTTTGTTCCAGAGCCGGATGTCAGGGTCGAACTGACGACCGTCCGATTACAAATCGGGTGCTCTACCACTGAGCTAATCCGGCGAGGTGCAGGTATAATACATGAAAAACGGCGGGATGGCAAGCCTTTTTTTTAAAAAATATGCACAAATGGCAAAGAAAGAACAAAAAACAACGGGGATGCCGTTAAAAGCACACCCGTTGCAAGAAGGAAAAACGCTGTTGAGGCAGCATCAGAATTTCCACCCGAAGTCGAGGCCGAAGGTAACCTGGAAGTGGTCTATCGGGCCATTGCCAACAGCGTGGTCAATGTCACCAGAGTTGTTGCCGGATGCGGAAATTTGCAACCACGGGGTGACTTGAGCGCGGCCGTCGCGGCCTACGGTGCCGGAGTGCGTGAATACGGGGGCAGCCACGCGCACGCGTACGGCATCCGTGCCCATAATGCCATTGGCCCAATAGCTGTAAGAACCGGCCCAACCGGCAGATACCTCCAAATCAAGCCCCCAGCTTGTGGTGGTAACAATATCGGTAAAGCGGTAACCGGCCTCTACATCTAAGTAGTAGCCTGTGAGCCCCTGGAAACCAATGCCCCATTGAGCGGAGCCGAAGAAGCCTTTCTGGTGGTCATTGAAGGCCATGGTTACCGTCAGCTCTTGGCTCAAGCGGTGGGGGCAGCTATTGGCATAGCGAGACATGAACCCCTCCAAACCACCGTGATTGATGCCGTAGCCGAGCTCTAGGGTCAGATTGGGGAAAATCTCTTTGCCCAAGGCATAGCCACCTTTCAGCACGGGTGTGTCTGTCAGCTCTGAGGATGAAGCACCCCAGATAATGCCGAAAGTGCCGCTTACTTTTTGGTAAATGCCGCAATTGAAAAGATTACGACTGGGTAAGATGTAGTGGCCTGATACATAGGAATAACCATCATTTGCCATGGGGTCTGTTACACCTATGCCTCGTACTTGGTAATTATTTTGGTAGGCCCCCAGCTTGATGTAACCGTTATTGCCGGCGGTAGAGCTGGGGGTAACAGGTGCTGCTGCGGTGGTAGGCTCAGAAAAGGCATACGGGTCTTCATACCCGGCCAGCGGATCCTCGTATGATATATAATCGTACGTGACGGGGCCATCCGGTATCATTGGTGGCATATCGTTGCCCAAGGCGGGAGCAACGAGTCCGATTGTCAAAAAAAGGGTCTTCTTCATACACGGTTATTTTACATAAGTTAAATAAATACGCAAGCGAAAATTCTGTTTGTAAATTAAAAAAGAGAGAATAATTTAAAAAAAAGGCGTTGACGAAGCGTTAATTGCTCGTTAGAATAGGTGCATGAAGACGTATTTGATCAGTGCCTTGATGTTGATGTCGGTAATGGGTGCGCAGGCAGAGACAACAGCTCCTGCAAAAGCTGCGACGGATACCATGACGATGACGCAAGATGCAAGATGCCGACAAGTGTTGGTAAATTGTGTAATCAACGGGGTGCCGATGAGAATGATGCTTGATACAGGCGCCACCAATACTGTGTTGCATAGCGGTAGCTTGGCTAAGTTGAAGAACCCGCATCAAATGGACACCCGCAATATACAATTCAGCGGCAATGCCAAGGAGCGCCCTGATGTGTATTTGCTGAACTTACGATTTGCGGGGACGGCCATGCTGCGCAGTCATCCCGTTATGGTATTGAATTTGGATGGTGCCCGCAGCATGATGGCAGAGCAGATAGATGGTATCGTCGGCATGGATATTATGGGTGCTATGCCGTTCACATTTGATGTAACCGGTGGCAAGTTGCACTGGGGGCTGCCCGAGGGGGATGTGAAATTGGTGCCGTTGTATGGCCGCACAGAGGAGAGCGGGCGCTTGATACTCAGCATAGACTGTGATGGCAAGAAGCATGATATCCTTTTAGACTCCGGCAGCAGCGTGACGCGTATACCCGCCTCTGCTTGGCCGGCCGGCGGCGGGCAGAAGATTAACATAAGCGTGAGCGATGTTAATGAGGCAGCTGCCATATCTGCCACGGTAGGTGCGCCGGGTACGGTAACACTTGCCCCGGGTGTCAAGCTGGAGGGCGTAACACCCGTATTCTGCGGGGAAGATGAAGTGACCATATTGGGGATGGATATATTGGAGCGAGTGCGCTTAGTGCATGTGCCGTCATCATCACACCCCGGCGGTTGTTTCTTTATAGCTTTGTGATGTTGCCGTGAGAATTCTTCTTACCATATCTTTGTTGGTCATCAGCAATGTTGTGATGACCTTTGCTTGGTATGGCTTTTTGAAAAAGCCCGGGCAAGAGACAGAATCAACTCAATGGTGGAAGCTCATCCTCATGAGCTGGGGCTTGGCTTTCTTTGAGTATTGTTTCTTGGTGCCGGGCAATCACATAGGCCGCTCTTGCGGGCTGAGCCTGGCGCAGCTGAAAATTACCCAAGAGGTGATAACCCTCACCGTGTTTGTGCCCTTTATGATATTTTTTATGGGCGAACAATGGAAATGGGATTATCTGTGGGCCTTTTTCTGCATCTTGGGAGCCGTGTTTTTTGTGAATAGAGAGGCATTAATGCTGCAATGACGTATATTAAGCTTGACTTTTTTGTTTTTTTCTGATATACGAGCGTGCGTATGAAGCCTGTTTATCTACTGACTGCCGCTGCCGTTGTGCTTTCATCTTGTAGCTGGTTTAAGGGTGTTTTTTCCGCCGGCGAATATACTCCTGAGTACTTAAAGGAGGCATCTCCGCTTGATCCTCCCGGTACTGCCGCGGCCCGTGAAGAAGCCCGCCGCAAATTGGTGAAGGAAGGCATGTTTGTAGATGGGGCTGAAATTGAGGTGAAAGAAGGCAAAGCCTTCTTGTTTAACCGCAACCCGGACCACACAGAAGCCCCCGGTGGCCGTATGGTTCAGTCTGAGAAGGCAAAAATCTTGGCCTGCGAGGGCTCATACTACTTTGTGGAGGTAGACGGCGGAAAGCGCGGTTTCTTGCGCGAGAGTGATTTGGTGGACCCGGTGTCTATGTTGACCTCAACCGCCGGTTTCTTGCCTGAAGACCAAGGTTTATTCCCGGGTACGGAGCCCGGTGCAACCGGTAGCGATATTCCCGGTGCTACGTTGCAAATTGACGAAAACCAGACCCTGACCACAAGCCAAACAGGACGCACCGTGGTGGTGGTAGGTACAAAGACCGATAAGTCAAAAGAGTTTGAGGAGGCCAAACGCCAAGTAGAATCCGGCGAGGCATTGCCTGCAGCAGATTCTTTTGCCGATGATTCTGATGTACCCTACGAGCCGTTGCCCACGCCATCGGGCTCTGCTCAGTGATGACCCGGTATGGAGTGGAGCGCACGGACGGAGCAATTTCTGTTGTACTTGGCTGCAGAATGCGGGCTGAGTGTTAATTATCGGGAGTCTGTGCGCAGAAGCTTGGCACGTTTTGCGGCTTGGTGTAATGCCCGTGAACTTACACCGCCGCAAATTACCGAGCCGTTGCTGGCAGAATACCGCCGCATGTTGCATGAAGAAGGGCTGGCACAATCAAGTTGCCGTATAGCCATGGTGCATTTGCGGCGCTTTTTTCGCTACCTCAAATCAAGAAATGTTGTAGAGCAAGACCCCGCCACCTTGGTGAAGGGCGGGCATGTGCGCCAAGCTATACCCGAAACCCTGTGCGCAGAGGCTGTAACACAGATGCTGGAAGCGACGGATGCCGAGGATATACCCTACGGCGCGCGAGACCGCGCTATTTTAGAGATGTTGTATGGCAGTGGTTTGCGTGTGAGCGAGCTTGTGCGTTTGCGCGCCGACCAAATCAGCTGGGAAGAGAGATTTTTGCGTATCACCGGCAAAGGCGGTAAAACCCGCTATGTGCCATTGGGGGGCATGGCTGCCAAAGCTTTGCAAAATTATGTGCGAAAGGCCCGCTTTGTTTTGGCTAAAGAGGGGCACCGCGTGCCCGAGCTCTTTTTGTCGAACAGGGGAGAACGCCTTACCCGCGAGCGCATACGCCAAATAATCCGCAAACGCGCTGCCGCTGCAGGGTTGCACGAGAGGGTTTACCCGCATATTATGCGGCATTCTTTTGCTACGCATTTGTTGGAAAACGGTGCAGACCTGCGCGTGATTCAAGATATGTTGGGGCATGCGGACTTGGCAACCACGCAAATATACACGCATGTGGAGGCCAAGCGCTTGGTTGGCTTGCACCGCAGTTTTCATCCGCGCGGGCGTAAAACGCAGCAAGATGAGCCTTGAGTTATCTGCTGTTGTCTACGCGCATTAAGGTTAACACCGCTACTTTTTTTACCCCGGGCAGGCTTTTGAGTACGGCAGCACATGCGCGCACCGTGGCCCCGGTGGTGTAAACGTCATCTACCAGCACCAAGTGAGTGGGCAGGGGCTTTGCGCCATTTTTGTATGTGCTGTCGGCGTGGTAGATGAGCTGCGCGTTTTTGAGGCGCTCTGCGGCAGAGAGCCGTGTTTGGCTATCCGTCTTCACATCGGTGCGTTGCAAGGGGGCAAGCAAGGGCATGTGCAGAGCTTTTGCCAAGGGGGCAGCCAGTTCTTCCGCTTGGTTGTACCCGCGGCGGCGCAGGTGTAATTTGCTGATGGGTACGGTCACAATAGCCCCGCCTGCATATTCGGCAAGCTCCGGTGTATTGTGCCACAGCTCGGCAAGTGCCGGTGCCATGGCTGCAGCCAAGTGTGCTTCGCCTTTGTATTTGAGCTTGTGTATCAAATCCATGCTTTTATCACTTGTCAGCAGGGCTGAGCGCGCAAAATCAAAGGGGCGCGGCTTGCTTTTGCATGCCGGGCAATGGTAGGCATCTTGTAAATCCCCGGGTACCGGTGCGCCACAATATAGGCATATCGGGCGCGGTACGCGCGGCAACGTTGCCAGGCATTCTGCACAAAGCGTTAATTGACTCGCCTTGCCACACAGACTGCAAGTAATGGGGAACAGCCAACGGAGCATGGCCGGGTAATCAGCGTTTGCGGTGGCGAGCCAAGAACTCCTTGGCCGCATTCTGGTAGGCCATGGAGGCGGTGCCGTAGGGGTCATGCTCAATAACGGTTTTGCCGAAGCTGGGAGCCTCTGCTACGCGTACGGAGCGGGGGATATAGGTGGTGTACAGCTGGTCGGGCAAGTTCTCTTTTACCTGAGCAATTACTTGGTTGGCAAGGTTGGTGTTGCTGTACATGGTCATCAACACGCCCTCGTGTTTGAGGTTGGGGTTGGCGCCGCTATCGCGTATTTGCTCTACCACGTAGAGGATTTTGGAGAGACCATCCAAGCTGAGGAACTCGCACTGCATGGGGGTGAGCACCTCATCGCAAGCGCAAAGGGAGCTGGTCATCAGCACCCCGAGCGAGGGCGGGGTGTCCAAAAAGACGTAGTCATAGTACTTGCTGCCGCGCAGCCCCTCCATGGCATCTCTCATGCAGGTAAGGTGTGTGCCGTTTTGGGTGAGCTCTACCTCTACACCCGACAAATCCATGTGCGCGGGGATAATGGAAAGATTGCGGCGGTTGGCGGGGCGAATCAGTTCTTCCATCAGCTTGTTGCCGATGAGTGCTTGGTAGATGCTGTGCTCGCAATCTACCTCTACCCCGAGCGCTTGCGAAGCATTGGCCTGTGAGTCTACATCAATAAGCAGCACTCTTTTACCGCGCATGGCAAGTGCGGCAGACAGGTTTACGGCGGTGGTGGTTTTTCCTACTCCTCCCTTTTGGTTCGCTATGGCTATGACTTTCACGCGCGCCATTATACAGAAATGATGTTGCATTTTCAAGCCGATATTTGTTGCCGAGCCGGGCCGGATGTGATAAACTCATGTCATGCAGATTCAACAAGTCATTGATGCCGCGCGTGAGTTGTCCGACCAAATGGATGCCTTGCATTTTGATGCCCCTGTGGCTTTTACCTACAACCCCCTCACCTATGCTTGGGCCGGGCATGAGGCTTATATACGCCGTTTTGCCGGCGGGCAAAAAGATGTGCTGTATCTGGGGATGAATCCCGGCCCGTTCGGTATGGCTCAAACCGGGGTCCCCTTCGGCGAGATTGCTGCCGTTACCTTGTGGATGGGTATTACCGCCTCTATCGGGCAGCCCCCCGCTACCCACCCCAAGCGGCCCGTGCTGGGCTTTAATTGCCCGCGCTCAGAGGTGAGCGGGCGCCGCCTTTGGGGCTTGTTTGAGGAGATGTACGGCACGGCAGATGCGTTCTTTGAGCATGCTTACGTGGCTAACTATTGCCCGCTGATTTGGATGAGCGAGACCGGTGCCAACATTACCCCCACACAGTTGCCCAAAGAGCAAATGCGTCAAATTGATGCAGCCTGCCAACGCCACCTTGTGCGCCTGATTAAAATTCTGCAGCCCAAGTGCCTCATCGGGGTAGGGGGCTATGCCCTCAAGCAAATGGAGCTTGCCGCTGCCGCTTTGCCTGATATGCAGTTTACCCTCGGTACCATTTTGCACCCCAGCCCCGCCAGCCCGGCTGCCAATAAGTGTTGGCCCGAGCGCCCGCGGCTGCAAATAGAAGAGATTTTAACGCAAGCCGGTTTGCGCTGAGTGCGCACTCTTTTGTCATGCTGTTGTAAATATCTTGCAATTCCGTGTAACTTAGTGTAGAATCGCGACACTTCAACAAACCATTAACATTAGCTATGAGCGACAAAGTAAAATTCTTCGACACCACGCTGCGCGATGGTGAGCAATGCCCCGGAGCTTCTATGAATCTCCGCCAGAAGCTGGAGGTTGCACGTCAGCTCGAAAAGCTAGGTGTGGATGTGATAGAGGCCGGTTTCCCCTGTATTTCCGAGGGCGACTTTGAGGCCGTATACACCATTGCCAAGACGGTGAAGACCTGCCGCATTGCAGGCTTGGCTCGCTGTGTAGAGAACGATATCCGCAAGGCCGCTGCCGCCGTTGCCCCTGCCGGCGACCGCGGGCGCATCCACGTGTTCTTGGCAACCAGCCCCTTGCACCGTGAGTTCAAGCTCAAGAAGAGCAAGGAGGAGATTTTGCAAATGGCCGTAGAGGGCGTTAAGCTGGCCAAGAGCTTGGTGAACGATGTTGAGTTCTCCGCAGAAGACGCCAGCCGTACAGAGCATGACTATTTGGCCCAAGTGGTAGAGGCCGTCATTGCCGCCGGTGCCACCACCGTTAATATACCCGATACCGTGGGCTTCACCACCCCCACAGAGTACTACACCATCATCAAGTACCTCAAAGACAATGTGAAGAATATTGATGATGCCGTCATCTCCGTGCACTGCCACAACGATATCGGCATGGCTGTGGCTAATTCTTTGGCTGCCGTGCAGGCCGGTGCCCGCCAGGTAGAGGGCACCATCAATGGCATCGGCGAGCGCGCCGGTAATACCGCCATTGAGGAGTGCGCCATGGCGCTCTCCACCCGCCCCGAGGCTTTCGGATTTGCCGCAGGCGAAAAGCCGCACAACCTGAACACCCGCGAGATTGTGAAGACCAGCCGCGTGGTATCCCGTATGAGCGGCATGGTGGTGCAGCGCTCCAAAGCCATTGTGGGTGAAAATGCCTTTGCCCACAGCTCCGGTATTCACCAACACGGTATCCTTGCCAAGCGTGAGACTTACGAGATTATTGACCCTGTAGAGGTAGGCTGGGGCGAGACCGAGCTGCCCCTCACCAAGCACTCCGGCCGCGCCGCCGTGAAAGCCCGCTTGGAGAAATTGGGCCACACGCTTTCTAACGACGAGCTCACCCACGTGTTCGAGCGCTTCAAGAAGGTGGGTGACAGCAAGAAGTTTGTGTACGATGATGACTTGTCATCCATCGTAGATGACTCGCTCAGCACCTCTAACGGTGTATGGCAGCTCAAGAGCATTCAGTTTATTGCAGGCTCTGCTGCACTGCCTACGGCTACCGTTACCCTCGTGAAAGATGATGAGGAATACACCGACTGCGCCATCGGTAACGGCCCGGTTAACGCCTGTTTCAAAGCCATAGACCGCATCACGGAGTCTCACGGCGAGCTGGTAGACTACAACGTGCGTGCCACCTCCATCGGTCAAGATGCCTTGGGTGAGGTAAGTGTTAAGGTCCATTTTGGTGATTGCGATGACTGCAACGCCAAGCCTATCTCAGGCAAAGGCGCTGCTACGGACGTGATTGAAGCTTCCGCTCGCGCCTACCTTAACGCCGTAAACCGTAACATCACTTTTTCTCAGTTGGGTATCTGACCCATCATACGCGCCATGAAGCCTATCCGCATCATCGTTGGGCTGGGGAATCCCGGCCGTGATTACGCCGCCACTCGTCACAATGTCGGGTTCATGGTGTTGGATAGGCTGGCTGCGCATTTCGGCGCAGAATGGAAGCCCGAGAAAGCCTACAAGGCAGAGATAGCCGCCGGCCCCGGTGTATTGCTGGTTAAGCCGCAAACCTTCATGAACTCCTCGGGCGAAAGTGTGGGGCCGCTGATGCGCTATTTCAAGTTTGACCCCGAGCAGGTGTTTGTGGTGTATGATGATATCTCATTCCCCGTGGGCACCATGCGCCTGCGTGCCGGTGGCTCTGCCGGCGGGCACAACGGCATGAAATCGCTTATCGCCCACCTCGGTACGGAGAAGTTCCCGCGCCTGCGGGTCGGTATCAGTGCCCCCGGTTGCAAGCAGATGGTCAGCCATGTGCTCGGTAAATTTGCCCCCGATGAACGCCCCTTGCTGGATGAAGCCCTCCTCAAGGCTGCGGCCGCCTCCCTCACTGCCCTGAGAGACGGTTTTGATGCCGCGGCCAATCAATTCAATGTCCGCAAGGAAAAGAAGAAAAAGGAAAAGCCGCAGCAGCCGGAGGCAGAGCAGCCCGCTGAATCTGCCCCTGACGCCGGTGCTTCTGCATATTTGCAATAAAAAATAAGACACTGTTCAAAATTCCGGTTGGTAGGTGCATCACCCCAATAAATTGTAATTTAGCGGGCAGATGGCACTTGCCTCGGCGAAGCCCGCAGAGCGAAGACGGGAGCGTAGGCGAGCGGAATCTTGGAGCCTCGCCGCATGGCGAGGCGACATATGGTAGCCCGGGGTACAGCCGCGTTAGCGGCGGAACCCCGGGTCCGGAATAAACGTTATTCGAACCCCGCCGAATGGTGGGGTGGTATAAAGGGTGGCTTAATGACGTAAGGTTTTTATTTTCATGCATTGTGTCATTACAAAATCAGCGTGATGATTTCATTTCCTCTAACATTCGTTTTCGGCATTCTGCTGCTTTGGCTTCATCAATTTGAGATAGGCTTTTCCATGCTAAAACAGAAGCTCCATGAGCAAGCTTTGTAAGTTCTTGCTCTTCTGATTCATCCCAGTCTTTGGGGGGAGTTTTTTGTAGAATCACTGTTGGGGCTTTGCCCGGTGTTCTATTTACCTGTGTATACATCGCCATGGGATCATTCTATCCCATTTTTATTTGATTTGCAATAAGAAATCGTTCTGTTAAACTTTTCGGTTGATAAATCGGAGTTTATCGAGCAGATGGCTCGCGTAAGCGAGCGGAATTTTTGAGCCCCGGCGTGGGCGCAAGAACACAGGCAGGGGCAAGCGAGCAACGCGAGCGCTGCCCCTGTTAAAAACAAAAAAGAAATGGAGCCCAGGGCACATGTGGCGACAGACTGCCACGGCGTAGGGTGTAAGCCCGGAAACGGGAAAGGGTCGCTAAATATTGATACCACGCTTTCTTTCACCCCGTTTCACGGGGCTTTATTATATTCTTTATCCTATACAGGGGCTTGGGTCTTCGCGTCCTGCCTTCGGCAGTCTTGCTACGCCCACACAAGTCGCTCGCGTTGCTCGCTTACCCCTGCCTGAGATCTTGCACCCCTCAACGGGGTG
>JAZNGY010000083.1:0-5047 GCA_045576695.1 Akkermansia sp. | reverse complement strand
TTTTGATGATGTATCGGATTTCGGCACTTGCTGCAACCTCGTCCATCCATCCGGCCTTATATGCAATTTCTGTTCGTACAGTCGGGATTTCCCCTCGAACTTCCTCTTCCACGGTTTGTTACCTCCCCGCAGTTGTTCTTCAGGCCTGGGATTCCGCATCATCGCGGCTCCGCCCGGACTTTCACCCCAGTGCGCATATCGCGTCGGTCGTACCGAAATACCCCGAGCAGGCTAAACTGCTCGGGGTACCAACTCGCTTCTTTATACTATTCGCAGGGTAGATGAAATCTTAATCAGAGAGGCAGCGTGGCAGGTACATCGGCACCCCGGGTAGCCTCACCGCGCTTGTTGCCACGGGGGCCTTTGGGGCCACGCCCTCTGCCTTGACCTTTACCACCACGCTGCGGGCGGGCAGCTTTCATGGCCTCTTTCTCAGCATCGCTCAGCCGGCCATCTTTATCGGCATCAAACTTCTCGAGCATCTTCTTGTGCATGTCTTCACGGCTCGGGCGCTGCATACCCTCCGGGCGCTTTGCGCGGGGGCCTTTGGGGGCGCGATCACCACGCACGCCGGGGCGGTTCTCGCCCTCCGCACGGCGCTTCTGCATATATGCTTTCATGGCTTCTTTTTCAGCGTCGCTCAGTTGGCCATCTTTATCGGCATCAAACTTCTCAAGCATTTTCTTGTGGAAGTCTTTACGCCCCTGGCGACCGGGCATTTCACCGGCAGCACCCCAGTAGCGTGGCTGCTCCATACCGGGAGCCGGCACGGGGATATCTTTGTCCCGGGGCATATCTTCTTGAGCAAGTACCGGCAAAACTGCCAATATAGGAATAAATAAGGCCTTGTTCATATCAGAATGATTTTTTTATGTAATTAAAGCTTTCACCTTTTGCTACAAGGAACGAGTTTTTGCCCGTTTTTCTACATTTAAAATTACACTTTTTATCCAACCATCAGATTTTCAATAAAAAAGAGGAAGTACCATTCAGTGCTTCCTCCTTTTTGAATCTTCACTTCTCTCAAAGGCTATTAGGCAGCCTTCTTGAAACCGCGGGGCTGGATGCCGGGAGCGTGCTTCTTACCGCAACGGCAGCCGTTGAACTTGCGAGCCTTGGGAGCCATGGGGCGGAAACCCTTGCCCATGCAGCGCTTGCGGCCTTCGAACTTGCCGCACTTGGGAGCCATGGGGCGGAAACCCTTGCCCATGCCGCGCTTGCGGCCTTCGAACTTACCGCACTTGGGAGCCATGGGGCGGAAACCCCGGTTCATGCCGAACTTGCGGCCTTCGAACTTACCGCACTTGGGAGCCATGGGGCGGAAACCCCGGTTCATGCCGAACTTACGGCCTTCGAACTTACCGCACTTGGGAGCCATGGGGCGGAAACCCTTGTTCATACCGCGCTTAGCATGGCGATGACCGCGGCGCATGCCGGGCTTCTTAGCAAACTTATCGGCATTGCCTTTTACGAATGCATCGCGAGCAACAATAGCTTCCTCGGTGCTGATAACACCGTTGTTGTCAGCATCAACAGGAGCACTGGCAACAGGAGCGGGAGCGGGAGCAACCTCAGGAGCGGGGCTCTGAGCGAATACAGGCATCGCAGCAGCAAGCAGGAATAAAAAGGATTTCTTCATATCTTGTATTGTTGTTTATGTTAAGGGGGGCCGGTTTTTTTGAACCGTACACATGGAAGAACGTAAGTGACTACGTATTTTCTACACAAAAAACAAAAAAATAACACATATTTTTCCAAATCATTGATTTTCAATAAGCGAATATATCAGTTATTTTTCAAAATGTCTCATAGCACTCGTTACTCCCGGCATTTCTTGCTGTGCAAATACCGGCAAAGCGGCCAGCCCGAAAGCAAAAGGGGAAACACTCATCAGAGCTTCCCCCTATTTAATCTTCACTTCAGAATCCCTTGCAGGCTATTCATCAGAACTTGCCGCGCATCATACCGGGAACATACTTCTTACCCTGCTGATTTTCTTCATGTTATGTATTGTGGTTTGTGTTTTGTATTGGCTATGTTTAAATTTTCGGTTGATAAATCGGAGTTTAGCGGGGTGTTATATGCGAACGAAAGTGAGCCGAATTCCTAAGCCCCGTGACAGCGGGGCGGCGGACCACTAGCCCCGGGTGCAGCCGCGTCAGCGGCGGAACCCGGGGTAAGATGAAAATAAAATCGGAGCCCGAGATGCCTAAGCGTAGCGAAGGCGTCGAGGCCGACAGCACGCCCCGCTCCTGTTTTTGCGTTAGTAAGCTCAGATAAAAACCGTATTATTATTAAACAACAACGCATGATAAAAAATGAATAAACAATACTTATGGGGGATGCTACCCTGCTGTCGGCCTCAGCTGCTTCGGGCTCCGAGATTCTTTTCTACCACTACCACGGGTTCCGCTGCTTACGCAGCTACACCACGTGGCTACCGGTCCGTCGCCCCGCTATCACGGGGCTCTTAAATTTGGTTCGCTACGCTCCCGTCTTCGCCCTGCGGGCTTCGCCGAGGCAGGCGCCATCTGCCCGATAAATTACAATTTATCGGGCTGCCACATCTACAAACTGTAATATTTAATAGCGCCATATATCATCAGATTAAGAGGGGGGGGAGGAGCTTACGTTCCTCCCCCTTACTTGCATATAGGCAGAACAGCATGCGGCGCAGGGCGGGTTATGACTGCGCATCATTCAACATGCCGGCAATGCCGGAGAAGAGACTACCCGCAGTAGAAAGCCCGGAGCCAATGGCACCCATTCTTGCCTGAGCCGAGGCTTGGCGGGTATTCCAAGCATTGAGTTTACCTTGGCGGCGGGTGCGGTCTGCCTCATCCAAGGCGGCGTTGGTGTTGTTGGCAATATCATCTTGCAGGCGGGTGGCAAGGTCTTTCTCGCGCACATGGGCAGACCCCTCGGCAAGCAAGTTTGACACCGCAGCATCGGTACGCGCGGCAGCCATGCGGGCATGGGCATTGCGGGCGGCACGCTGTTGGTTTGCTACGGCGGTATTCTCCATGCGGGCGGCTTGGTTATCTGCCAGTCTCTCTTGCTCTGCACCTATGTGGCTCAGCACCTTACTTTGCTTGTAAGATGAGTACGCTTGCAGTGCTTCCGGCAAGGCTTTGGCGGCAGTTACGGCGACGGTGGCTAGTGTTGTGAATCCCATAGCCCCGCATCTTAACGCGTATCTGCCCCCGTTAAAATAAAATTCACCCACCCGCAGGCGCTTTTCACCCGTTTACCCCCGAACTTGTTCGGTAACTTGTTCGGTAACTTGTACGGTAGCGGCAGCAGCTTGTTCAACATCCGGAATGATGAGGTAGCGATTTTTCAGCTCATGGGCTTCACCCATAAGCAAATTGCGCAAAAAGTTTACCAGATATTTAAAATCTTTATCAACACCTTTTTTGGGGTTGTGGTAATTGGCGCGCACTAACGCATTGCGAAAATACCACGAATGCCGCGCAAAAAGAGTATTATCTGCATCAAACCCCATATAACGGAGGTATTTTATCAAAAATACGGCCATGGTACGTGTATTACCCTCCGCAAATGGATGTATTTGCCATAATGCAGAAATAAAGTGCGCCAAATGCTCTACTGCTTGCGATAGAGATAACGAGACGTAGTTAAAATTTCTCTCTTGAGCAATATCCCAATGAACGCTCTCCTCAATCATGGGCGCGGGGCTATACAATACCGTATCACCACGTAACACCCACTCTTTTTTAGAAATATCTACCTTGCGAAATTGACCGGCAAACGGAAACACCCCATCAAAAAGGCGTTGGTGAATGAACACAACCATACCGGGAACCAAGCTGAAAGAGCGTTCCCCCAATATTTTGGCCATATTGGCCGCTACCTTGTCGGCTTCGTGTTCGGTGCGTTCTTGTTCGGTGCGCAACTCTCGGTTCTCGTAATACTCATACACCAAGCGCCGAACTTCATCTATACCGATATCGCCCGCAATATGACGCCGCGCCGTTTGAAGAAGAAAGTCCGAGGGTTGCAGGCCATCTACAGCCTGCAACCCGATCGCCGTCTGCCATACATACAGACGTTCTACACCTTCCGGTTCTGTCTCCGGTATATATTCGCCGAACTCGCTCCACATGTGCACCCTTGTTTTACCACGATTAGCGACTGCCGGCAAGCACATTTTAGGTATTGCTTTAGTGGCAGAGATACTGTATAATCAAGCGCATGAAACCATTGTTAGTATTGCTTGCCCCCGGTTTTGAGGAGATAGAGTTCAGCGCACCTGTAGACATCTTGCGCCGATTGGAGATACCCGTCGTAACAGCCGGTGTGCAAGGCCGTTTGGTAGAGGGTGCGCATGGCATCATCATGAAGTCCGACATGCTTTTGGTAGATGTGGAGCCGGCAGACTACGACGGCGTTATCTTGCCCGGTGGTGCGGCCTCCTGGTTGTTGCGAGATACCCCCGCCGTGCTTAAACTGGTGCGTACCATGAATGCAGAAAAGAAGCTCGTGGCCGCCATTTGTGCCGCCCCCATTGCGCTGGAGGCAGCAGGGGTTCTCAAACACCACAAGGTAACGTGCTACCCGGCAGATGCCGTCACCAACGATATTAAGAGCGCCACGCTGTGCGATACCCCCACAGTGACGGACGGCCACATCATTACCGGCCGAGGCCCCGGTGCTGCGCTTGAGTTCGGATTCGCTCTCGGCGCCTACTTCGGCAAAGATGTAGCCACCCTGCGCCGCGAAATGTGCTGCTGATTTACTAAATCCGGCGCCTCATTTAATAAAGGATTAAGAAATAACCGATAGATACTCATCCCCACAAATGGGAATTTGTGGGGATGTTTAGTACGAGCGATAGCGAGTCGAATTCCTAAGCCCCGGTTAGGGGCGATAAGATGCTTAGCCAGTGGTGCAGGGAGCCCGCGACAGCGGGCGAGCGGAACCACCGGTAGTGATACAAGTTGAATGGAACCCCGTTGAAAACGGCGGTGACAGAATAGCCGCCGCAAAATGAAAAAGCGGATGAATTATTCCGTTATTGATTTTA
>JAZNGY010000082.1:0-2256 GCA_045576695.1 Akkermansia sp. | reverse complement strand
TGTATGCCTAACTATTACTTCGTATTTTGAATCTCGTAAATCGTACTTCAAATTATCATTGATAGGGCTGTCACATCTATCAACTGCAATCTTTAACAGCGTTATTGATTTTATGAAATGATATTGCAGTTCAATATGTTGACGATACGATAAAAATAAAGCCACGCTTTTCTGTCGCCGCCGTTTTCAACGGGGCTCCTATTTTTTATCTATCTGAACCGGAGGTTTCGTTCGCCCGCTGTCGCGGGCTCTCTTCACGCTCCGGCTAAGATTCTTACAGCCCCGCTATCACGGGGCTCAGCATACAGCAACGGGGAAACTTGAACCGAGCATAAAACAACAAGGAGAATACCACACACAAGTTGCGGCATTCTCCCTGAAAAGAGGATAAAGTGGAGTACAATCAGCCTTTCATGCCGGTGATATTACCGGCGGCGTCTACCTTAATATCGCAGGCAGCGGGCACCTTGGGCAGACCGGGCATGCGCATAATATCACCACAAAGGGCAACTAAGAAACCGGCGCCGTTGGCAATTTCAAAGTCGCGCACGGTAATGGTAAAGCCTGTGGGGCGGCCCGGCAGATTAGCATTATCGGAGAGCGAGTTCTGCGTTTTAGCCATGCAAATGGGCAGGTCTGTAAGGCCGTTTGCCTCCATGAGCGCCAACTTCTTTTTAGCAGCAGGCGTAAGCACTACGCCATCAGCGCCATAAACGGAGCGAGCGATGGTAGCCATACGTTCCACAACGGGGATATCAAGAGAGTACAGGCACTCGTACGGGGGATTATCAGCTTTTTCAATGCTATCTGTCACCAACTGAGCCAGCTCTGTGGAGCCGGCGCCGCCTTTACCGAATACATTAGCAACGGCACAACCCACCCCCATAGAGGCGCACAGCTCTTTGACCGCAGCAATTTCTTCTTCAGTATCAAAAGCCTCGAAGAGGTTGATGGCAACGGTAATGGGGCGCTTGTATAACTTAGCGCTTTCGATGTGGGCTTGCAAGTTGGCAAGACCGCGTTTCACGGCGTCGACATTGGGCGGGTCAAGCTCTTTCTTATCAACACCGCCGTGCATCTTGAGGGCACGAATGGTGGCCACAATCACAATGGCATCGGGCGAGAGACCACTCTGACGGCACTTGATATCCAAGAACTTCTCTGCGCCGAGGTCGAAGGCAAAACCGGCCTCAGTCACGGCGTAATCTGCACAGGCCAAAGCCATTTTTGTAGCAATTACAGAGTTGCAGCCATGTGCAATGTTAGCAAACGGCCCACCATGAACAAATGCGGGCACGCCCTCCAAAGATTGCACAAGGTTGGGGTTGATGGCCTCCTTAAGAATAGCCAGCAGAGAATCCGTTACACCGAACTCTTTGGCATACACGGCTTCATTATCAGCCGTAAAGCCTACAACGATATTATCAATACGGCGGCGCAAATCATCGCGGTCCTCAGCCAAGCAGAAGCAGGCCATAATCTCGGATGCCGGGGTGATATTGAAACCGTCTTCACGCGCTACGCCATTCTTGTTGAGGCCGATAACGATATTGCGAAGGGCGCGGTCGTTCATATCCATCACGCGCTTCCAAGTCACCTTATTTTGGTCCAAGCGCGTTGTTTTATAAAAAAGAGCATTATCAATAACGGCGGCCAACAGGTTGTTGGCGGCAGTGATGGCGGGGAAATCGCCGGTGAACCCCAGGTTGATGCTCTCGCCGGGGGTAATGGAAGAAGCACCGCCGCCCGTGGCCCCACCCTTTCTGCCGAACACGGGGCCCATGCTGGGCTCTCTCAAAGCCAAACAAACTTTTTTGCCGATGGCCTTCATACCCTGAGCCAAACCGATAGACACGGTGGTTTTACCCTCACCGGCCGGGGTGGGCGTAAGCGCACTCACCAATATCAACTTACCTTTGCAGGGGCGGTCTTGAAGAACTTGGAGGCTTACTTTAGCTTTGTCATAGCCGTAAGGCACAATCATCTGCTCATCCAAACCGAGGATGGCAGCCATCTTCTCCGTGAAACGCTCAGTGGTTTTCATACGCAAAGGGTAGCATATTATCCCCTTTATTGCAAACATAAAATCACAGTTTGAATGTACGAATGACGATATCGCATTGCCTCAAAAATCCAGTCACCGAACTGACACTTCTCACGAGTTTGGCTGACACGTGAAAAGCTGGATGCCTCATAAATTAGGCACTAATATATACACATGTCACTCAAAATGAGTAAACAAGCAATAATAGAGTT
>JAZNGY010000081.1:0-33824 GCA_045576695.1 Akkermansia sp. | reverse complement strand
CAGGACAAGTAACAGGACAAGTAACAGGACAAGTAACAGGACAAGTAACAGGACAAGTAACAGGACAAGTAACAGGACAAGTAACAGGACAAGTAACAGGACAAGTAACAGGACAAGTAACAGGACAAGTAACAGGGTATTTTTGCTTGACAATCAGCGTGAAACGGTGTATGCTGTGTTTCAGCTGTTGAAAGGATGAGTTGTATGGAATACCCTGAATTTTATGAGCAATATTTATATGCCGCAGAGCCGGATGCCGCAGAGCTTGCCCTCTCGTGGGATGTATCAATCGGCTTGCAGGCAGTAGATGGACTGGAAGTATCGGAACATCTCAAGGAGGTAGCAGAGCACCATATTGAAGGTAGGCTCAACATGGAGCAAGCAAAAGAGCGAATCTCCACATACTATTCCGAGCATAAAGAGCTGTGCGGAACCGGCGTTGATGAAGCAGATAAAGTGGCTGCCAACATTGCGGAGATACTTAACGACCCGTCCTTTTTATTCAGTCCCGCGGGTTTTGTAGGTATACATAAAAAGCTTTTTCACAATGTTTTTCAATTCGCAGGACAAATACGAGAGTACAATATCACCAAGAAAGAACCCGTGCTTGAAGGGGATACCGTGCGTTATGCTCATAAAGCAGACTTGGTGGGAGCATTGAATCATGATTTTGAGAAAGAAAAACGATTCTCCTACCAAGAATTAACACAAGAGCAAATGGTAGAACATATAGCTCACTTCATTTCAGATATATGGCAAATACATCCTTTCCCCGAGGGGAACACACGAACCACGGCTGTATTTTGTATTAAGTATTTGCGTTACTTGGGTTTCAAAGTAAATAATCAGCTCTTTGCACGCAAGGCACGCTACTTCAGAAATGCCCTTGTTCGCGCCAATTATGCTGATTTGTTGAAGGGGATAGATGTCAATTATTCTTTCCTCATCAGTTTTTTTCGCAATCTTCTGCTGGGGGAAACTCATGAGTTGCATAGTAAAGACACACACATTCACGCAGCAGCGGTTAAGTCGGTTCCCGCAGTGGGCTCAGCACCGTCTGTTAAGCCGCAAAATCCAAGTGTTGTAGCTTTGTTAAAAGCTATAGGAACAGATACCGTATCCATCAGAGAGATGATGACCCGCCTGAATTTGCGAGGGCGTGACAATTTCCTCAAGAACTATTTTAATCCGGCGCAAGAGGGCGGGTTACTTTCGCCCCTCTATCCGAATGTACCGCGACACCCGCGCCAAAAGTATTTTCTCTCTCCGCTGGGGCATTTAGCGCGCAAAAAGCGTTCCTGATACAGAATCACAGCACCAGCTGGTAGTCGGTAACATCAAGCCAGTGGCCGAATTTGAAGCCGACTTGGGAGAAGTGTGAAACCTTGCGGAAGCCGAGTTTTTCGTGGAAAGCGCGGCTTGCCATGTTGTCATCCGTAATGCAGGCAATGAGCGCATGGCACCCGGCAGCACGGCAAGCTTCAACCAGGCGCTGCATGAGGGCAGTGCCGATGCCGCAAGCTTTGGCGGTGGGGGCAAGATAAATGGTGGTCTCCCACGTGTGGGCGTAAGCCGCGCGTTCTTTCCAAGCGTGGGCATAGCAATAGCCCAAGAGTTGCCCGTCTCGCTCATATACAAAGTAGGGGTATTGCTCAGAGAGCGCGGCGATGCGCTCCTCCATTTGTTGAATGGTAGGGGGCGTGTGTTCAAAAGAGATGGTGGTATCTCTGACGTAGTCTGCATAGATGGCTGCTATGGCCGGAGCATCTGCGGAATGAACGGTACGAATCATGCGGTGAGAAGATTACCCTATTCTAGCGTTGAGCTTGAGCGGCGTCAAGCGGATAACGTATTTTGCACGTCAACACGGCAAATTTTGCTTGCCAAAACGGGGCTTGCGTATTAGTATATCCCCGTCGCGCCGTGTAGGCGTGTGCCGTCACAATTAAAGATTTCAAACAATTTATCAGCAATGGACTTTATTTCACCCACAGCAGCTGCACTCAGCCCCTCCCTCACTTTGGCCATTACTAACAAAGCCAAGGAGATGAAGGCCAAGGGCGAGCAGGTATACGGCCTCGCCGGTGGCGAGCCCGATAAGGATACCCCTGAGAACATCAAGGCTGCCGCTATCAAGGCTTTGGAGGAAGGCGCTACCAAATACACTCCTTCCGTTGGTCTTCCCGCTCTTCGTCAAGCCATCAGCGACAAGCTGAAGCGTGACAACAATCTGGATTACTCCATTGATCAGATTTGTGTATGCAGCGGTGCCAAGCCTGCTGTTTACGCAGCCCTGCGTGCCACCATCAGCGAGGGTGATGAAGTCATTATCCCGTCTCCCTACTGGGTAAGCTACCCCTCCATGGTAGAGCTTTGCGGCGGTACACCCGTATTTGTTGAGACCAAGCCCGAGAACGGCTGGAAGATTACTGCTGAGGAGTTCGAGAACGCCATGACTCCGCGCACCAAGATGATCATCCTCACCACGCCGCACAACCCGACGGGTGCTGTGTATACGGAGGAAGAGCTGCGCGCCCTCGGTGAAGTTGCCGTAGAGGAGGACATCCTCATCATTGCCGACGAAATCTACGAGTACCTCATCTATGACGACCAGAAGCACGTTTCCATGGCTTCTCTGAGCCCCGAGCTGTACAACCTGACCATCACCATCAACGGCTTCTCCAAGGGCTATGCCATGACCGGCTGGCGCCTCGGTTACACGGCTGCTCCTGCCGGTATCGCTAAGTACATCAAGATGATTCAGGACCACTGCGCCTCCAACGCCACTACCTTCTGCCAGTACGGCGCTATTGAGGCTTTGGAGGGTGACCAGTCCTTCATCTCCGACCTGCGCGAGGAGTACGACTTCCGCCGCCAGTACGTGTACGACCGCCTCAGCAAGATGCCCAAGATTAAGGTAGTAGAGCCCAAGGGCGCCTTCTACTTCTTCATCGACACCACAGAGCTGGGTATGGATTCCCTCTCCTTGTGCGATGTGCTCTTGGAGCGCTACAAGGTGGCCGTTATCCCCGGTATTGCTTTCGGTAATGATAAGGCCATCCGCATCTCCTACTGCACCTCTTTGGATGTTCTCAAGGAAGGTCTTGACCGCCTTGAAGACTTCTGCAAGAAGCACTGATGCAGCTATAAAATAGCTCCCCTTTTCGCCTCCGCAGCTTAATCTCTGCGGGGGCTTTTTTTGGAGCAGAAAAATTGCCCTGCTCACATGAAAAAAGTGATGCGCATCCGTGTAGAAGTTGCGAGAAATATTAAACAGACGCAGATAAAACTTCACAAACGGGTACTCATATATTAGAATAATTCCATGCAAGAGCATGAGTCCGGCCATATCCGCATATGCGGAGCGCGAGAACACAACCTGAAGAATGTAGATGTCGAGATACCGCTTGGGGGAATAACCGTGGTAACGGGGCCAAGCGGCAGCGGCAAAACGTCTCTTGCCATGAGCACCTTGTATGCCGAGGGGCAGCGGCGCTATGTAGAAACCTTTTCGCCGTATGTACGCCAGTTTATGGACCGCATGGACCGCCCGGATGTAGACAGCGTGGAAAACGTGCCACCGTCAATAGCCTTGGGACAGCGAAACTCCGTAAAAAACTCACGCTCAACAGTAGGAACGATGACGGGGATGAATGAGTACCTCAAGCTCATCTATTCTCGCATGGCAGAGGGGCGAGATGCCGAGGGGCGTGTGGTGAAACCGGCCACACCGCAAGGCGTAGCAGAATCATTGCTTGCGGAGCATGAGGGGCAAGATGTTTTGGTTTGTTTTGCCGTAACGCCGGTAGGTAGTTTTGAAGAAATGGTGCAGGCCTTGCAGGGGCAAGGGTATCTGCGTGTGTATGGTGGGGGGGATGTTTTGCGTTTGGATGCCGCCACGGAGGAGCAAATCGGCATGGAACGCTGGATGGTGTTGCAAGACCGCGTCAAACTCAAGCAAGAAAACCGCATGCGCCTGACCGAGGCGCTTGAGACGGCCCTTCGCTTGGGGCAAGATGTGGCGTATGTATCACTGAAAGAATCTGATGCGTGGGGCGCACTGAGAGAATACCGCAGCGATTGGTATCCCTTGGCAGAGCCGCGTGCAGAGTTGTTCAGCGGTAATTCCCCCATAGGTGCATGCCCCGCATGCAAGGGCTATGGCCGAGCCATTACATATGATTATAATTTGGGTATTGTACCGGATAAAAGCATAGAAGAAGGCGCGCTGAAGATGCTTTCTTCTCAAACACTTTCCGCTTGCTATGCCGATTTTGTGCATGCCAATAAGCGGGCCAAAGCCGTGCGCATGAATGTGCCCTGGACTCAGCTTTCACAGAAAGAAAAAGACTGGGTTTTCTATGGCAACGCCGGCAATATAGACCCCTGGACCGCTGCTGATTACGGCTTGTGGTACGGCTACAAGGGTATTTTTGATGATATGGAGAAGCATGCCCATAAGATGACGGTGCGTGTATTCCTCTCCTATTACCGTGTATACAGTATTTGCCCCGATTGCCATGGCGGGCGTTTGCGCCCCGAGGCTCTTGCCTTTACGATTGGTGGGCTCAATGTGCCGCAGGTGCAGGCCTTGCCCATGGATGAGCTCTTGCCGTGGTTAGACAAATACGTGTTGCCGCATACCGGTGCAGACCGCTCGCTGGAGCAGGCCGTGCGAGAGTTCCGCAGCCGTGTGGCTTATTTGTGCGAGGTGGGGCTGGGGTATATAGCAGCTAATCGTCTTACTCGTTCGCTTTCCGGTGGTGAGATTGAGCGCGTGAGCCTCACGGCTTGCTTGGGCGCGGCCCTTACCGAAACTCTCTTTGTGCTGGATGAACCCACCGTGGGCTTGCATTCACGCGATACAGCGCGGCTTATTGCCGCCATGCGGCGTTTGGCAGACCGTGGCAATACCCTTGTGGTGGTAGAGCATGAAGAAGCGGTGATGCGCGCTGCCGATTATTTGGTAGATATGGGCCCCATGGGGGGCGCCGCCGGTGGCCGCGTGGTGTATGCCGGCGAGCCACATGGGATAGAGCAGGCCGCAGAATCCCGCACGGGTGCCTATCTGAGTGGGGCTCAAGCCATTGCCATACCCTCAAAACGCCGTAAAGGTAAGGGGTGCATAGCCATACGCGGGGCAGAGTGCCATAACCTGCACGATTTTGACGTGGATATCCCCTTGGGGGTATTTAATTGCCTTACCGGTGTTTCCGGTAGCGGTAAGAGCACCCTTGCATGCCGTGTGCTGTATGGCCATGTACACCCCGATGCGCTTGATGATGAAGATGAAATGGCCGTGCGCACCATCAAAGGTTTAGACAAGGTGAACGATGTGGTGCTGGTAGACCAAAGCCCCATTGTGCGCACACCTCGTTCTACCCCGGCGGTGTACATGGGCGCGTTTGAGGATATACGTGCCCTCTTTGTGGCAGAACCGGCAGCGCAGGCCAGGGGGCTTAAGCCCGGGTATTTTTCTTTCAACAGCGGAGATGGGCGCTGCCCGCGCTGTGCCGGCTTGGGGCAAGAGAAGGTGGAGATGCAGTTCCTCTCCGACATTTTCGTACCTTGTGCGCTGTGCCACGGCACTCGCTACACACCACAAGCCCTCACCATCACCTTGTTGGGCTACAACATGGCCGAGCTGCTGGCTATGGATGTGCTGAGCGTTCAAAAGTTATTTGCGCGTGAAAAGAATGCACGCGCGCGCCGTATTGCAGAGCGTTTGCAGATTTTGGTGGATGTAGGCTTAGGCCATTTGGGGCTGGGGCAGCCGCTTAATACCTTGTCCGGCGGTGAGAACCAGCGCCTTAAACTGGCCCATATTCTGGCAGATACGCTTACGGCTGAATCTCAGGCAAAAGGCAATCTGCTCATTTTGGATGAGCCCGGCACCGGTTTGCATTTCTGTGATGTAGAGGTACTCTTGCGTGTGTTTGACCGTTTGGTAAAGCAGGGCAATACCCTGTTGGTCATTGAGCATAATCTTGAGATAATCAAATGCGCTGACCATGTGATAGACCTTGGCCCCGAGGGTGGTACAGGGGGCGGCAATATTGTAGCTCAAGGCACACCGGAGCACGTGGCAGCCTGCAATGCGGGGTATACCGCCGGGTTCTTGGCGCAAACTCTTTACGGACAGCAAGAGGCTGTTTCTGCTCCCGTGGTGGAGCATGCTGAAGCGGCTATTCCGCAAGGCGTTATAGCCTTACGAGGGGCGCGGCATCACCAGCTCAAGAATATAGACGTGGATATCCCCCGCAACGAGATGACCGTTGTCACCGGCCTTTCCGGCAGTGGTAAAAGCACCTTGGCTTTCGATATCATTTTTGCAGAGGGGCAAAAGCGCTTCATGGATGTGATGAGCCCCTATGCCCGCCAGTTTACGGAGCAAATGGAAACGCCGGATATTGACCGCCTTACGGGGCTGCCACCCACCGTGGCGATAGAGCAGAACCGTTCTCGCGGCGGTTGCAAATCTACCGTAGGCACCGTTACGGAGATTTGGCAGTTTTTACGCCTGCTGTATGCCAAGCTGGGGCAGGCTCATTGCCCCAAATGCAACATACCCGTAGGCCGCCGCTCGGCAGATGAGATACGCGCCCTTGTGATGGATGAGCTGGATAAACGCCCGCCTTCACTTATGATTGCAGCCCCCGTGGTGCGTAACCGCAAGGGGCATTATGCGGACCTCGCGCGCTGGGCTGCCAAAAAGAAATACCCCTACATGTTGGCAGACGGCGTATTGTGCCGCCCGGATGAGTTTGTGCCGCTGGATAGATATTCGAATCACGATGTCGATATTGTGTTGGCAGATATTGCCGTGCAGGGAAACCATATCACCATGAATGGCAAAGATTGTGACTTTGCCGCCTTGCATGAGACCGTGAACCGCGCGCTGGAAATGGGGGATGGATTCTTGCGCCTGCTCAAGGGGGAAGAACGCCGCCTGTTCGGCACACGCCTTACTTGCCCACAGTGCGGCGAGAGTTATGCGGAACCCGAGCCGTCAACCTTCTCCTTCAACTCGCCGCACGGCTGGTGCCCCGCATGCTTGGGGCATGGCGTGGTGGCAGAGGTATCTGCCAAAAAAGAGGATGAGCGCCTCAGCGAGCTGGAAAAAGAGCTGCGTTTTGATCGCGATGTTGAGAAAGGTAATTCCAAAGACGCTGTTCGCTGTACCTGCAAGGTGTGCAACGGAAGCAGACTCAATCCGTTTGCGCTTGCCGTTACCTTGTTCGGCCTTAATATTGCCGAGGTAGGCAAGCTGGATGCCGCGCATGCCATGCAACTGGTGCAAAGTTGGCAGTTCATGGGTAGAGATGCAGAAATTGCCCGCAACGTGGTGGCAGAGATTGTGCCGCGCCTGCGTTTCCTGCAAAGTGTGGGCTTGGGGTACCTTACGATGGACCGCGCCGCAACCACGCTCTCCGGCGGTGAAACGCAGCGCATACGCTTAGCTGCCCAGTTGGGCTCTGAGCTGCGCGGTGTACTTTATGTGTTGGATGAACCCACCATAGGACTGCACCCCTGCGACAACGAACGCTTGCTCAACACGCTCGATACCTTGCGCAAGCGCGGCAATACGCTGCTGGTGGTTGAGCATGATGAAGATACCATGCGCCGCGCAGACAGAATTATAGACCTTGGCCCCGGGGCCGGGGTGCGTGGAGGGCAAATTGTTGCGCAAGGCCCGTTTGAACAGGTGGTTCATAACCCCGCATCGGTGACGGGGGGGGCTTTATCTCACCAACAAAAACACCCCTATTGCGGCAAATGGCTTTCGCTTAAAGATGCTCAATGGCTTGAGCTTTACGGCTGTTCTTTGCATAACCTTAAAAATGTCAACTTGCGTATTCCTCGGGCACGGTTTACAGTGGTAACCGGTGTATCCGGCGCCGGTAAAACATCCCTCATTACGGGTACTTTAGCGCCTGCCGTGCGGCAAGCTTGCGGCGCTGCCATCAGCAGCGAAGAACGTGCAACTTGGAAAAACTCCCAAGGTTTGGAATCCATTCGTGCCTTGTACCAAGTAGACCAATCGCCCTTGGGCAAAACATCTCGCTCTACCCCCGCAACCTACATCGGCATTTTTGATGAAATACGCAAGATATTTGCGCAAAGTGCAGATGCCCGCAGGCTCGGGTTTGATGCCGGTCGCTTTTCCTTCAACACAACTGCCGGGCATTGCGAGACCTGCAAGGGTACCGGGTACCGCAAGCAAGAGATGGATTTCCTCCCCCCTTGCACCGTGCCTTGCGAAACTTGCCGCGGTGCTCGCTATAACTCGCGCACCCTGCAAGTGCGTTATAAGGGGAAAAATATAGCTGAGGTGTTGGATATGAATATGGAAGACGCAGCTGTGTTTTTTGAAAATCAGCCACGTCTGGCAGACCCCCTGCGCTTGTTGTGCGAAACCGGTTTGGGCTATTTAACGCTTGGGCAGGCCAGCAATACTTTGTCCGGCGGTGAGGCTCAGCGTATTAAATTGGTGGCAGAGCTTATCAAAGGGCGGCGGGCGGCGCTCAGTGCCATTCGTCGGGGTAAAGCTTTGCCGCAAGATTTATATCTCATCGAAGAGCCCACTATCGGCTTGCACCCGCAAGATGTGAGACTGCTGGTAGGGGTGTTGCGCCGTTTGGTAGAAATGGGGAACACCGTGGTGGTGATTGAACATAACACCGAGCTTATTTGCGAGGCCGATTATGTGATAGATATAGGCCCCGGTGCAGGGGATGCCGGGGGACGCATTGTGGCTCAGGGCTCCGTTAAGCAAATGGCTTGCGCCAAGGGGAGTGTTACGGCTCCCTTTATTCGGGCCGAACTCGAGCGCTAAGCAGAACACTCCCGGCAAGCTCGTATTGTTGCCGGGAGCCCATGTCGTGGGTTTATTGTTCTGACTTAACTCTTGCGGCCTCGTGCTCACGCTCCAAATGCTCTAAGCGGTTGTTGATACTCTTCAGCTCGGCCGTCATTTCTCCCAGCGTATCCATGTGTTTATCCACAAAGTTACGCATATCCACATAAATACCAATAGCGCACGCCATGGCAACAAATGCCATCACCACGCGCGGTTGTTCTTGTATATACCGTAAAATGTACGGCACCAGTGCTTCGCCCTCATTTCTCTTGCACATACTTACTTTCTATACTGTTTCGGTTTTATAACTGTGCTGCTGAACTCAATATCCCCCGCCGCACTCTGCGTGTACCGCACGGTGCAGCTCTGTTGACAAGTAGCCAGAGCACCAATCACGCCGCCTACAATAAGCCCCGCCCCCACCTTGGCCCAGTTAGCCGGTACACCCAGCCCCGCCAGCCAACCTGCCAGCTTGCCATGTGCCGTTTTCACCTTATTCTTCTGCTCTTCATTCATAATATCAAAATTCAAACATTCAAGATTCAAACTCCACCGAATCCATTACTCCGCTCGGCAAAAAAGGCGTAGGCGGGTCTGCATCCAAATCCATAGTGGCAGGTGCAAATGCCGTGTTGCTCGTCAACAGCTCGCTTAGCTTGCGCGTACCACATGCCAACACATTACCGCCGGTTTCCTTCACCACGTAACCTAAGCATGCTTCGCCTCCTTCGTATTTAGTAGCCAATTCTGACCCCGCCGCTATAATATAAAGCAACGTTTGCACCGTGCGGGCATCACTCTCCCACGTGCCTATCAACGTGCACCCCGCATTCTTTAACTTTGCTGAATACCCAAATGCTTGTCCGCTTGACTTTGTGGCCTCTGCACTGCAACCTATTGCCATCGTGTAATTTGTACTGCTCACCTTGGCTCCGTACCCAACTGCAATGCCATGATTGCACATATTTGCATTAGCGTTATAGCCTACACCCACAGCTTGCTGGCCGGCTTTTGCGCTCGTGCCAATTGCTACACCGCCGGCCCCCACGGTCGATGCGGTCCATCCTATCGCAACTGACTCAGAGCTCTTTGTTGCGTTTAACCCAAGCCCCACATTCTTTGCATAAAGAATATTATACAATCCTCCCGAAGTAACGGCATTACCACTGGCACTTGTCGGCACGCTGTCAAATGTTACGCCACTTCCACCCGTGCCGGTCGTGCTGAATGTTACATCTGTTATTTCTGCTGTGACAGAATCTACATCGATGCTGCCACCCGTTGCTACAAACGTTGTTTGTTTTCCCGGTTGGGCAGAGCATAATACCTGGCCTGTGCCATTGGTAATAACACATGGTTCAGAGCAGGTGACGGCGTACGTTTTCCCTTTATGAGTAGGATATATCATATTGTGTTTTATTATTGAAATCCCCGTTATAACGGCTTGCGTACGTCTATACTCTCTTTTATCTCAAAAATCCAGATAATGTACTTATTCGCAGTCACTTTTCATCGCTTACGCATGATAAATCTTGAGGCGGTGTTTGAGCTCTCGCCGGATAGAGTCTTACCCCCACAAAGTTTAGTTTGGCGAAGAGATGCATATAAACAGCCTCTCAATTTATCAGCTTCGGTAAATATTGAGAATCAACTGAAAAGTTAAACAGTGCTTTACATTTATATGCTCGGGCGCCTTTCGTATTGCCCTATCCGTATCGAAATGTTTAACAGCGCGATTAAGAAATAAAAGAGAGCCTCACCGAGTATTGATGAGGCTCTCTGTGATGGTCACTTTTACCGCCGTTAATTGGGCGTGGCGCAGACTGCCGGGTGCGGGGCGATGGTAGAGAAGCCTCCGCCGGTCGGCACCACTTCAATCTTGTTGTAGATTTGTTCGCTAAGCTCAGTTACATGCGAGATGAGACCTATCATCTTGCCTTCTGCACGCAGGGAATCCAAACTGGCGAGCACATTGCGCAGGGTGTCGTGGTCCAAAGTACCGAACCCTTCATCCATAAACAGAGTATCAATACGGGTATCGGAGGCCATGTGGGCGAGCCCAAGCGCCAAAGCCAAGCTGACGATAAAGGTTTCACCACCCGAAAGGTTAGCGCAAGTTCTCGGCGTGTCGGCGTCTTGCTCGTAGTCGATAACGCTCAGTTCAAGCCCCATGCCCTTACCGGTGCGCACAATCTCGAATCTGGAGGTAAGCTTAGCGAGCTCACGGTTGGCGTGTTTGCACAAGATGTCCAGCGTAATTTGTTGAGCAAATTGCTTGAAGCTCTCGCTTTTGTTACCCATGATGGAGTAAAGCTCCTTCCACAGCTTGATTTCATTCTCCAAGGGGATAATTTTCTGCTGCTGTTGTTCCAGTGCTTCCCGCTGATGCGCATCTGTTTGTAGCTCAAAGTCTAACTGTTTTGCTTCTTTCTCTTTATCGGCAATTGTTTGGTCTTTGTCGGCCAACAGTTGTTCGATTTCGTCATCTGTCGCGTTTGCGTATTGCTCAGGCTTACGCTGTTCAAGCTTCGCGAGGGCTTCCTTTTCTCGTTTGGTGAGAGCTTCCGCCGTTTGAATGTCTGCTCTCAACATTTCCAATTGAGTGCGCCATTCATTTTCTTGCTGCACAAGGGGCAGGGCTTGCTCAAACTCTGCTGCCGTAGCAAAGTTTTTTTCAGCAAGTTTGGCCATGAAGTCCACCTTGGCTTGTTCTGCCGTCTCATCTGCCTTGGTCGCATTGTTGCGCGCATTTTCCAAATGCGTATGAGCAAGATTCCGGGCATTAGTTGCTTTCGCGGCCTTATCTTCCAACGCCTGCTGTTGAGCCTTAACCGTTTCAATGTCAGAATCGATTTGCTTAATAAGAGCAGCCGCCGATGTGTTGGCTCCCCATTTTTCCACAAATGCGGCTTTTTTCTCCTGCAATGTTTCGCCGAGCGCCTGAATGGTATTATCAAGCGCAGTTACCTTCTCGGTCGCTTCTTTCAACGCCGTGGCTTCGACCGTTTTGCGTGCTTGCAAAACGGCAATATCGTGTTCACTCGTTTCAACCGTCGTTTTGTTTTCTGCGTAGCGCACTTGCTTCTCACTCAGAGCTTTGACCTGTTTTTCAGCAGCCGAAATAAGCAGAGGCTTTTCTGCAGAGCATGCCCCGAGCGCCTGATAGAATGCCTCTCGCTTTTCTGCAATGGTGATGAACTCTTTTACTTTATTGAGCTTTTGTTGGTGTGCTTCTAAATCAGCAAGCTTTTGTTGAATATCGTTGATACGGTCTTGCAGGTTTTCCGGTACGGTTTCCAAGCCACAGTTATTCAATGCTGCCTGTCGTTTCTCTTCTGCGGCCTCCTTTGCTTTTTTTGCAGCCAGGAAATCGGCCTGAGCTTTCATAAGGTGTTTATCGGCCTCTTTATGTTGCAGCCTAAGCTTTTCTAATGAAATTTTAGCATTTTTTTCATCTGTTTTGGCTTGCTCCAGCTGGCTGTTGCTCATCACATGGCGCTCCCCGTATTGGGTAGAGCCACAGCAGGGGCAGCTGTCCAGTTTACCGGCTTTTAACTCCAGATAAATTTGGCAGAGCTTCCCTTCCAAATCCAGCATCTCTTTGCATACCTGTACTTTGTGCGTTGCCTCTTCAAGCTGCTTTTCTGCAGCGTCGGTGGAGCCGAGCGCCTCTTTCGCTTGGCTTGCTTCTGCGTGGCTGCCGGCTTTCTTGTCGAAATCCGTTACTGCATCAAGATAGATTTGATGCGCCTCTTTAAGCACCGTTAAGTCTGAGACGGTGTTTTCCCAGTCTTTTTGCGTGTGATTTTCAAGAAGATGGCCGATAGCCGTTTGCTCATTTTTTTGTTCTTCCTTCAAATCGCTCAGGGAAGGCAGGGGCGTATCTTGTGAGGTGGCGTTTTTCCAATCCTGCAAGCGCGTTTTGAGCAATACCAAGGTAGCCGCCTCAATGTCATCATCGGGGTGTGCGTTCAGGTATTCCTTTGCGGCAATCTGCTGCCGTTTTTTTTCTGAAATGCGTTTCTCCGTATCGTTACACTCATTTTGCTTAGCGTCACGTTCCGAGACTGCTTGCTTGCGCTCAGATTGTTTATCTTGAAGCGATTTGTCGAGGTTGCGCAGCTGCTCCTCTTCGGGGCGCATTTCTGTGTCTATCTGCTCTTTTGTCGCCCGATATTTATTTATTCTTTCGTCGCAAGTGGGCTTGTTGTCGGCAACGGCGCGTTGGGCCTCTTCGGCTTCTTTCTTAGCTTTATCGTATTTGTTCTGCCCGGCAACTAAAGCGTTCTTACTATCTTTTGCTTCCTCGGCTGCTTTATTGAGATTATCGTACAAGGGTTTAACCTCTCGTGCAGCTGCGGCTTTACGTATGTTCTCTTCTGCGCCATTTTTCTGAAGTCCTGCCAGCTTGTTTTTCAAGTTGGTCACGTCATTTTCAGCCTTTTGTACGTCATTGGTCGTGTCTTTGTATTGTGTACGCCAATTTTTTGTGGCAGACAAAAATGCTACAGCTTCTTTGTCTGCCTTAATGTCCGTGTTGAGCTGTTTCAAAACGGCTGTTTTTTCTTCGCGCTCGGCATCATCCAACACGGTGATGGGCGGCAGACTATTGATTTTTTGTTCCAACTCTTTGATTTTAGCGATAACATAGCCGGATATTTTATCGTAATCTTCAGCACCCGTAATTTTGGAGAGCAGGTTGGCTCTCTCTTTTTCTGTGGCTTTCAGGAAAAGCGCGAACTCACCCTGCGCCAGCATGGCGCAACGCGTAAAGTTCGTGAAATTCATCCCGATAAGATTTTCTATTATAGCGATGATTTGAGAGAGACCGTTGCTGAGTACCTCAAACTTACCTTCGGCATTTTCTTTGCTCAATATTTGAGTTGGGTTCGCGAACTCCTTATCTCCGTTTGCTCGCTGGTGAGCGGTTTTCACAAGGTATCGTTCCCCTTTGTGAGAAAAGGTGAGCTCTGAGTAACAGTTCCGTTCGCCCTTACTCATAACATCATCGACAGTGTTGCTTATTTTGTCGGTACGGGGCGTTTGTCTGTACAGCGCAAAACAGATGGCGTCCAGAATGGTACTTTTGCCCGAGCCCGTGGGCCCGGTGATGCAGAAGATACCGGCGGTGGCTAACTCCGGGTGAGTGAAGTCGATTTCGAATTCGCCTGCCAGAGAGTTGATGTTCTTGAACTTAAGTTTCTCGATTCTCATGTCTGATATATGGTAGTTGGGTCAAATGTTAAGGGCGGTTTTAATGTTGCGCAACAGTTGCAGCATCTGTTCGTAATGCTCGGGTGTATCGGCGGCCTCGTTATAGTGGCGTTTGTACATCATGCTGAAAACCTGCTCAACGTCGCAGGCATCTGCCGTGTCGGTATCGTAGTCTGTGCCGGATGTCAATCTCATGTCTGAGCGCTTAAAATTGAGCTTATAGTGATAAATATCTTTAAGTAGTTGGGCTGCGGTGGTTTTCACCTCATCACAGGTTGCATCTGTGCCGCCGTATACCAATTGCAGGCAAATGCGCTTGCTGCCCTGTTCTTGGGCTTGCTGTTGCAGGGCTGCGGGCAGGGCTTTCAACTCGGCCAGAGAGTTGCATTCGCACTTAACGGGTAGGGTAAACAACGGTACTGCTTGTTTGGTCACGCTGAGAGCGCCGTCTTTAAATTCCGTAATCAAGACATGGCGATCCTCCGTTTCATCAATGCCCATGGGCAGGGGGCTGCCGCAGTAACACAATCGGTTATTATCCATGGTATAGCCTTTGTGAATGTGCCCGAGGGCAACGTAGTCAAACACCGCCGGGAAAATATTGCGACTCACTTCTTCTATTGTGCCGATAATCTTTTGTGTAGAAGCTGTTACTTCTGCTCCGCCAACGGTCAAATGCCCCATGCAGATAACCGGTAACCCCGGGTGGGCGAGTTTCCACTCTTCGGCCTTAGCCGCTACCGCTGCATATACCGCTGCTATGCCACGGGTATACGCATGCTGTATTTCATCTGCGGTGCTGCTTAATGATACCTCTCTCTGCCGTAAATACGGTACGGCGCATACCAGTGCTGCCGGTGTGCCGTCTTGGTTGTGCAACTCTATGAAGCAGCGCTCTATGTTGTCGGGCTTCAGGCTGCTTATAATATAGGCATTGTGGCGCTTGAGCAGGGGGGCTGAGGCTTCCAACGCCGATACTCCATCATGGTTGCCGCCCGTCATGATGATATAGCGGCATCCCATTTGGTCTGCCTTGCTTAAAAAATCATGGTAAACCTGCAACGTGCTATCGCCGGGGGTTGCATTGTCGAACAAGTCGCCACTGATGAGAAGGGCGTCTATTTGTTGCTCTTCGAGTTGTTGTAAAATCCAATTCGTGAAATCGCTGAACTCCTCCGTGCGAGTTTTTTCCAGTAAGCGATTACCTAAATGCCAGTCCGAGGTATGCAATATTCTCATAATATAATATTGGAGAGTTGGGTTAAATGCGGGTTGTTGAGGATATTTTAGCATGGTTTTTTATTAAAGTCAAGACAAAAATAAGAAAAATACCCGTAAATTTTCAAAAAAATTACATTGACCGAGTTAAAATCATATGCTAGGATGCAGAGCATGAAGAAGCTCCTTGTATTAAGCGCCCTTATTGCCGGACTTTCAGCCCCCGCAGTGACGGAGGATGAGCTGTATTTTGATTGGAATGATAATCCGTTTGGTCAATATACCCCGGCTACTCCCATGGAAGCACATTTGCAAGATGTGGAGCTTGTATTTTCCGGGCTGGCAGCGCTTAACGCTTACTATAATGAGTATTATAACAGTGCCGCTGCGGCAGATAAGCCGAGTGTTGAAGCGCGCGTGGCATATTTGAAAGAAACAACGGAAAAACTCCGCCCTGCGTGCGAGCGTTTACGGGCATTGCCGGCAGATGAATTATTGCAGCTGGTGTTGCTGGCAGATGCCATTGCATGGCAACGCGATTGGGTGATTGATTCATACAAGAGTGCTCATAGTGATGTTATTATACCCGAGCACAAGAGTGGACTGGAAATTCTTGTTGAGTTGAGTTACACTATCAGAAGAAAACTGTCCTATAGCTCCACAAGTCAAGCGGAGGTGGATGCCTTATTATCTCTTCTTTCCCTGTTCGGGGGTGTAGATAGCCTTCTCTTGCCCCGCCAACTATTGGACCAACGCATTGCCAAAGATTACAAAACCGCGTATTATTTCTTCGAGGATTTTCTGGCCGCTGCACAGTTGACGGATGAAGAGGCTTGCCTGCGCCGCTTGGCAGAGCTGGCACCCTTGCTGGATTATCTTTTGCAAGGTGGCGAGGCTGATTGCCTGCGCGTGGCAGCTTTGGCCGATGCGTATGCCTACGCCTTAAGACGTGTGCATGGCAAAGCCCCTAAACATCTCCCCTTATTGCCGGCAGAGTCGCCCGAGAGCGAAAGAGAAAAGGCCCTTAACGCTTTCTTCGACAAATTGCCCGCGCTGAGACACCTGTTCTGCGGTATAAAAATGCGGATTGTTGATAAGTGGTAGCAATACCGCCAACGCGAGAGTTTTGTAAATAAAGATTTTTTCATCCCCTTGCTCAGAGGTGCGCATACTTTGCGCTTTTCAAACAGGTTAAAATATGCTAGGCTGTGGGCATGGCAGCAAGTTTTGCAATCATTTCTCTGGGCTGTGCCAAGAATCTGGTAGATTCTGAGGTTATGGTGGATCGTCTGTTGGGTGCCGGCTTTACCAAGGTAGAGCCCGAGCAGGCAGACGCCCTCATTATCAACACCTGCGCATTTATCGACCCCGCCAAGCAAGAGGCGATTGATACCATTTTTGCTGCCACCCGTGCCCGCGAAGCAGGGGAGGCCCCGGCTGAACAGAAAATATTGGTAGCCGGGTGTCTTTCCCAACGCTATGCGCATGACCTCGTGAAGCTGATGCCCGAGGTGGATTGCTTCATCGGTGTGGATAAAGTGCTTGAAGTGGTAGATATTGTCAATGCAACCCTCAGCGGCACGGGCGAGAAGGTATACAGCACCAAGGTTTCCAAACTGATGCCGGATTTCGGTGATACACGCTACCGCCTTACCGGCAAGCATTTCGCCTACGTCAAAATTGCAGAGGGCTGCAACCATGCCTGCGCTTATTGCGTGATTCCCCGTATTCGCGGTGGGCACCGCAGCCGCCCGCAGTCAAGCATTATGAGAGAGGTGCGCGCTCTGGTGGAAAGCGGGGTGAAAGAAATCAACCTCATCGCGCAAGATACCACCTACTACGGTATGGATAAATGGGAAGGGGGCGCCACCAAAACCAGCGGTGTAGACTCTGCCCGCGGTGAGTCTCTGGCTACCTTGCTCAGAGAGATAAATGCCCTGCCGGGTGAGTTCTGGGTACGCGTGCTCTACACGCATCCTGCCCACTGGAGCCAAGAGCTGATAGATGTGTTTGCTACTTGTGATAAGGTAGTCAAGTATGTAGACATACCCTTGCAGCATATTTCTGCCCATATTCTGGAGGAGCAACGCCGTAAGACAGATGGCGACTACATTCGCAAGCTTATCCGCGACCTCCGTGCTGCCGTTCCCGGTATCGGTCTGCGCACCACTTTCATCAGCGGTTTGCCCGGTGAAAATGAGGATGACCATGCAGAGCTGCGCGACTTCATCCGCGAGTTCCGTTTTGAGCGTGCCGGTGTATTCCCCTATTCCAAGGAAGAAGGCTCTCTCGCTGCCAAGATGAAGAACCAGGTACACCATGCTACCCGCAAGCGCCGCGCTAACGAGCTTTCCATGATTCTGGCCGGTATTGCAGATGAAATCGGCCAAGAGTGTGTTGGCCGCACCATCCGTGTGTTGGTAGATGCCCCGGGTATTGCTCGCGGTGCTTGGGATGCCCCCGATGTAGACGGCACTATTCACGTAGACCCCGCCTTGCCCGTGGGTGAGTTTGCCGATGTGCTCATCACCGACTCCATCGCCTATGAGCTTTTTGCCGAGGGCGCTGTTGATATGCCTGAAGAGGAGGAGTAAGCCGATGAAAAGCTGCTTGTTAACACTAGTTGCTTTGGGCTGTGTTGCTTGCACGCAGCAACATGTGTCCTTTTCTTCCATCTCGTTTCAGTCAGATATCAATTCCATTTCGTTGAATGATATCGCGGATGGGCAGCAAATAGTGGTGTCCGGCGAGGTTGGTGAACCTCAATCTACCGTGTATCAGTCCAGCGCTAGTGGCCTCCTTATTTATATACCGCCGTGGACAAAGTTTGATTCCTTTTATTACGCTCAAAAAATGCGTGATGACTGCGGCGAAAATTGTATAGGACTTTTAAATGTAAGCATGGATTACTCCGGCTACTACATCCCTATATTTTATACCTCAGAGTCTTGTTGGGTTCGCGCCACCCCGGTTTATATGAAAAAGCAGGCGGTGGCTCGCCCATCTGAGAAAAAGTAATAGCCAAAGTTTAAACTACGCTTTGTCTGCCTTGCTAATCATCTAAGAGTGAGCGGAAAGAGGAGATGGCATCTGCGCAATCTTCCTCGCTCATGGGCGTTTTCATGAGCACATCATAATCCACGAACTCATACAGGCTGTTCGGTATTTCCGTGATAAAGCAAGAGGGGCGGCAACGCTCTTCTGCTCCATAGCGAGTGCGCTTGGCGCAGTAGGTCATGGTAAGGCGTTCTCGGGCGCGTGTTATGCCCACATAAAAGAGGCGGCGTTCTTCATCCAGATTACCCTCATCCACAGAGCGGTTGTGGGGCAGTAGTCCATCTTCCACACCTACAATATACACCTGCGGAAACTCCAAACCCTTGGCTGCGTGCATGGTAATGAGGCATACACCGCTCTTGGATTCGATGTCGTCGTCATCTCGGTCGTTATCCAAGTTGATTTTGGAGAGAAAATCCGTGAGCTTAGCCCCGGGCAACCAATATTGGCGCAGCGCGTTTTTGATATCGTCAATGGCAGATTGGCGGCGGTTTTTCTCTTCCTCCGTTTTACAGTTGCGAGAGATGTACTCCTCGTACTGGGTTTCTTTGAGGAAATCGCTCATAATCTCCTCAAAAGAGCGTTCACTTTCCGCAAACTCCGTGCCGTAGCGCGTGATTAATTCTGTAAACGCGTTGATGCTGTTTTGCGAGCGCGTGGAGCACTCTGCCAAGAATGATAAATCCAGCAAGGTTGCCCAAATGCTTTTCTTATTATCACGGCTCCAATCAATGGCAAAGGTGGCCGTATTGGCGCTGATGCCGCGCGGCGGGGTGTTCAGCACACGGAGCAAGTGTAAATCCGCATCCGGGTTATCCATGAGCTGCAAATAGCTGATGAGGTCTTTCACCTCGCGGCGGTCAAAGAAACTCTTAGTGCCCACCATGCGGTAGGGGATATGGTGCTCTCGCAAGGCCATTTCCAAGGCTCGGCTTTGTGCATTGGCGCGGAAAAGTACGGCAAAGGCCTCCCATGGCAATTTGTCGCGCAGACGCAGTTGCTCGATTTCATCTGCAATGAACTCGGCCTCATCCTCCGGCCCGGGCATGGCCAGCAGGCGCACGGGGTATTGCCCCTCTTTATTGGTGCGCAGTGTTTTTTCTCTGCGGCCTGCATTGTTGCGTATCAAGATGTTGGCGCAATCCAACACCTGTTTGGTGCAGCGGTAGTTTTCTTCCAACTTGATGACGGTGGGGTTCGGGAAAAAGCTCTCAAAGTCAAGAATGTTGGAGATTTGCGCCCCTCGCCAGCCGTAGATGGATTGGTCGTCATCACCCACCACGCACACATTATGCTCCGGCCCCACCAATTGGCGCAGCAGGCTCATTTGCAATGAGTTCGTGTCCTGGAACTCGTCTACCGTAATAAAGGTGAAGCGGCTGTTCCACTTGTCGTGCACATCGGGGTAGCATCTCAACAAGCGCTCTGTGAGGATGAGCAAATCATCAAAGTCTACGGCATTTTGTGCCTTCAATTCGCGCTGGTAAGCGCCGGCCACGGCCGAGATGAGGGAGTCTTCAATGGCTTTGTAGTCAAGCCCTTGGTTGCGCACGCGAGAGTATTCGGCGATCACTTGTGCCGGCTCCAGCTTTTCGCGGCGTGCCCCGTACTCCATGATAAGGCGTTTCAATAGCCCGCTTTGGTCGCTGCCGGTGTAGATGGAGAAGTTTTCTTTGTAACCGAGCCTGCCGATATCTTGGCGCAAAATGCGCACGCAGAGGGAGTGGAACGTGCACACCGTCATTTTGCGGGCAGCTTTGCGGTCTACAAGCCCCGCCACGCGGTCTGCCATTTCGTTGGCTGCTTTGTTGGTGAAGGTGAGCGCCAGAATGCCTGAAGGGTTAGCCCCTTGTGCAATCATGTTGGCAATGCGGCATGTTACAGTGCGGGTTTTACCGGTGCCGGCGCCTGCCAAAATCAGCACCGGGCCATGCAGCGTTTGTACGGCTTGTTTTTGTGCCGCATTTAAACTGTTGATGTCGAATTTTTCTGCCATAACTTCACCTCGCCTCGCTTCTTATCAGCGGGCGCGCCATGATAGCACAGCTTTGCTGTTTTCTCAAGCAGGAAATGTTCTTTTGTGTCTTATTCGCAGCCTCGGGGCGCCGGAACAGTATGAATGCGATTGCGTTTTTTCTTGGTGCTGTTAAGGATTACTGTTGATAAGATGCAGCAGTGCTATAAATTTTAATTTATAGGGGTGTTTGATGTGAGCGAAGCGAACCAAATTTAAGAGCCCCGTGATAGCGGGGCGACGGACCAGTAGCCACGTGGTGTAGCTGCGTAAGCAGCGGAACCCGTGGTAGTGGTAGAAAAGAATCTCGGAGCCCGAAGCAGCGCAGCTGCTGAGCCCGACAGCAGGGTAGCATCCCCCATAAGTATTGTTTATTCATTTTTTATCATGCGTTGTTGTTTAATAATAATACGGTTTTTATCTAAGCTTACTAACGCAAAAACAGGAGCGGGGCGTGCTGTCGGCCTCGACGCCTTCGCTACGCTTAGGCATCTCGGGCTCCGATTTTATTTTCATCTTACCCCGGATTCCGCCGCTGACGCGGCTGCACCCGGGGCTAGTGGTCCGCCGCCCCGCTGTCACGGGGCTTAGGAATTCCGCTCGCTAACGCTCGCCATCTGCTCGACAAACTCAAATTTATCTATCCGAAAGGTATTGCAGAGCATATTGCTTGTTATTTTTCGTATTGCTCAAAAAGCTCAAGGATGCGTCTGTTGCCTCTTTTTGTGGCAATATCACGGGCGGTTTTGCCATCTTTGTTGGCAATATCAGCATGAGCGCCGGCGGAGAGCAGGCATTTAACGGCATTTACGCGGCCTCGCTTCACGGCATGCATGAGGGCGGTATTGCCTTGGGCATCCGTTGCGTCAATATCTGCGTTGCCGCGGAGTAATAGTTCCAGCGCCTCCGTGCGGCTATTGTCGGCTGCAAAGAATAGCGGGTGCCACCCATCATTGTCGCGGGCGTTGGGGTCTGCGCCGGCATCCAGCAGCAATTTAACGATGGTGGGGTTGCCTTGCTCTGCGGCGGCCATCAATGGCGTATGTTGCTGATTTGTGCGAGAATTGATGTTTGCACCGGCCGCCAAGAGGAGTTTGCATTCTTCTGCTCTGTTTTTATGGGCGGCATAAAATAGAGCGGACCACCCATTAACATTTTTTGCTTCCAAATCGGCCCCGGCGTCTATGAATATCTGTACCATCTCCGTATTACCCGATTCCGTAGCTGTGATGAGGGGGGTAATGTTTTCAAAGTAAGTGAAGTTGATATCAGCCCCGGCGGCGATGAGTGCCTTTACTGTTTCTGTATGATCATTAACGACAGCGTAAATAAGAGGAGTACAATCGTTGTCGGTACATTTTTGGTGAATGTTGGCGCCGTGGGCAAGGAGCAGCTCAACAATCTCACTGTGCCCCTTTGCGGCAGCATGGTGCAGTGGTGTTTTACCGCTTGCGTCCGGGGTATTGACCCCGAGCCCGGCTTGAATCAGGGCAAGCGTGGCCTCTGCTTGCCCATGGGCGGCCGCTATATGCAATGCTGAAGTTTGTAGATTGCCTGTGTGGTTCTTGTTTGCCCCGTTGTTGAGCAAGTATTGAATAACCTCTGTGTGGCCACTTTGAGCGGCAAATAACAAGGCGGTCCAATTTAGGGTATCTGTGGCTTCTGTGTTTGCCCCGTGTGCCAGGAGTATACGGATGATTTGCATATTGCCGTTACCGGCCGCATACATCAGGGCGCTATGTTGCTTTTTGTTGCAGAGGTTGACATCTGCCCCGGCTTGTAGGAGCATTTCTGCCACCTCGGTATGTTGGTTGCGCACGGCAAAAAACAGCGGGGAAGCGCCGGAAGAATCTACCGCATTGACATCTGCCCCGGCTGCGATGAGGAGTTGTGCGTTGTGCAGGTGCCCTTGCTCTGCGGCAGCCATCAAGATGCTGAATTGGTTGTGGGTGCATGCGTTGACATCTGCCCCGGCTGCGATGAGCGCTTTCATTGTTTCCGGGTGGCCATTACCTGCTGCCAGGATGAGGGGTGTTGCTTCTTTATTGTTTTGTGCATTAACATTGGCCCCGGCTGCAATGAGCGCCAGAGCTGTGCCGGTATGCCCGTTTTTGGTCGCGTAAAACAGTGCGGTCCATCCATTCGCATCTTGGGCTTCTATGTTAGCCCCGGCTTGCAGAAGCAGGGGGATGATATGCGCTTGGCCGGCTTCTGCCGCACCTATCAGGGCTGTGAGTTCGGAGTTGTTCTGCGCATCTACGTTAGCCCCGGCTTGTATAAGTAAGTTGACGGTTTCTGCGTGGCCTTGCACGGCTGCCAGCATCAGGGCGGTCACCCCGGTATTGGAGGTGTGGTTCACATTTGCCCCGGCTTGCAGCAGAAGTTCACATGCTTCCGTGTAGCCATTTTTGGCACTCAATAAGAGAGCGGTCCAATCTGAGTGCCCCGTTATATCAACCTTTGCTCCGCCTTGCAAGAGCGCTTGTACAATATCGGGGTGGTTGGCATTGGTTGCATAAAACAGGGCGTTCCATTGGTCCTTATCCGGGGTATCGGGGCATGCGCCGGCTTGCAAGAGGAGCTCTACTACCTCAAGGTTGTTGTTGTGCGCGGCAAGCATCAGCGGCGTGACGCCTCGTTTATTTGCAGCCTGAATATCAGCCCCGGCTTGTATGAGTAAGCGTGCTATTTCTGCATACCCGGCTTGGGCGGCGAGTGCCAGTGCGGTTTCTCCTTGGCCGCCGGTGTGTTGGGTATCTGCCCCGGCGCGCAGCAGGGTGTCCACCATTGTCCGATAATCGCCGCCCACTGCGTAAAGCAGGGCGCTGCGGTTGTTGGGGCCTGTTGTGTTGACGTTGGCCCCGGCTTGCAGCAGCACCTCCAGCGTGGCGTCATACCCGCTTTTGGCTGCCAATATCAGTGCGTTAGCGCCGTCTTTGTTCTTCTGCTCAATATCTGCCCCGGCCTGTATGAGTTGCAATGCGATTTCTGCGAAACCGTTTTCCGCAGCCGTCATCAGGGCTGTGTTGTTTTGAGTGTCTGCCGCGTTGGCATTTGCCCCTGCGCTCAGCAAGGCGCGAACCGTGATGCCGTGGCCGTTTTCCGTTGCTGCCATCAGTGCTGTTTTGCCGGTTTTATCAGCCGTGTTGACTGCCTCGCCGGCTTGCAGCAGTAATTCTACAGTGTCTGTGTGCCCCGTAAAGGCCGCGTGTATTAACGCCGTGGCCCCGTTGGCATCTGCAACATTGACATTTGCCCCGGCCTCTATCAGCATTTTTGCTATTTCACTATGCCCGAAAAAGGCGGCCACCATCAACGGCGTGGCGCCATCTTTGCTCTGTGTGTTGACCCCGGCGCCGGCTTGCAGAAGTTCTTTTGCAATTTCAATGCGGTTGTAATGCACCGCCTCTATCAAAGCCGTTGCGCCGCCGGGTGTTGTTGCGTTGGCGTCTGCCCCATCGCGGAGCAGGGCTTTTACCTCATTAATATTCCCCGCTTGTGTTGCCTTAATCAACGCGGGTGTTGCGTTGGCGCGGTTGATAAGCTCTGCGTATGCGGTGACCTTGTTTGCCGTTGTTTCTGTAGCATGCAGTATGGCGGGGGTAGCGGCACATACACCGCATGTGGCTATATATCGGAACAATCGTAATACTGTTGAACGAGAAAACATGGCACGAACGGTTCAGTTAATGTCAATAATTTATATCTTTTTAATAATAAATGTCAAGCGTATATCTTTGGCGGTCAGGGCAAACGCATTAGGATTATGACACTTTCTTCAGATTGACAATTTACAAAGTTATTGAATTTACAAGCTCTTATATAAATATTCATCAGCTGAAAGCTCACCATAAGGCATTATCCTTTCCCGGCTACATAGCGAGAGAAACATGTTTTTGCGCAATGCTGCGGCCATCAAACATCGTGCTGCACTCAGGCCGATGTTTTATCAGAAAATTGTAAATAAAGGACTTACAAGGTTCGTTGCCTAATGCGTTTGCCCTGCTTTGGCGGTGTATATAAAAATGCTCTGTTGAAGTTTCAGCTCGATAAATTTGAGGTTGTCGGGGTGTTTGCGCCTGCCTTGGTGCAGAAAGCGAGCGCAGCGTGCCGAACTTTCAAGTCGTAAAAATCCGCGCAAGCGGGCAAGCCTGCGCGGATGGAAAAGGACGGGGGAACGTTATCCCGCATCGGGTGCAGTATTAATCCACGGGCACAATGGTGGGTTGGCCGTTGGCATCTGTGGTGATGCGCATCATTTTACCGGCAGGTATCTCCACCTCTTTGCCGTTGATGATTACCTTGGCGGCAGCATTCTGCACGGGGCAGGCGGGTTTTTCCTCTGCTGCGGGCAGGGCCGGGGTGGGCAGCACGGGGGTATCAGGCTCTGCCGGCTTGGTGTCGCATGCGGGTGTGTTGGTGGGGCAGCACTTGTTATCAGGCGTGCAGGTGCAGGGTTTGGGTGTGGGGCCGCACTTGCTGTCGGGCGTGCAGGTGCAGGGTTTGGGGGCAGGGCCACAGTTGCAGGGTTGCCCGCAGAAGGGCTTGGGCGTATCGCATGCCGGGGGCTCGGGCATGGTGACGGTTACACCGTGAGAGCCCTGTACCGCATGTACACGCGTGTGCGCGGGCACGTTAATCTCTTGCCCGTTGATGGATACCTTCATGGAAACTTGGGGTGCCTTGCAGGCGGGGGCTTCGGCAACGGGGGCTTCGGGGGCAAAGCGGCAAGTGGTCTCAATCTCGGGGCGCTCTACCGGGGCAATGGTCTGTGTTTTATGGACGGGGGCTTGCAGTTCGCCTACAATACCGCTCTCAATCATATGGGCAGCAATTTCGGGCGGCAGCTCATGCCCGTGGATGAAGACACGCCCGCCCTCTTGCACAACGGGAACCATGGGTTGGGGCATGGGCTTTGCCGCTGTTGCCTTGTGGGTGCGGATGCGGAATCCGCCGGCCTTCTTCCATTCTGCTACCTCTTCCGGCGACAGCTCTTTGCCGTTAATGAAAACACGGGTTTCGGAGAACACTTGGGCAGGGCCATCAGTGGTGTGTACAATAGGTGATTGCGGTTCTTGTGCAAAAAGAACCGGTGCCATCAACATTGCTGAAATGATGCTTGCTTTTTTCATTTGTAAAAAATACGGGTTCAACGCTAGGCAGTATACAATGTTACCTGCCGCTGTGCAAGTGCAATGAAGAGTTCTGACAGAAAAAAGGTGCAAACCTGCCCGCTCTGCGGGTGCCGGTAAGTTTAATAGGCTTGCACACGGAATGTGTATGGAGTAATATAGCGGGCATGCAAGGTGAGATTTATACATGTAAGAATGGTTTAACGGTAATTGTAAACCGCCAAACAGCGTTTCCCGTGGTGTCGGTGCAAGTGTGGGTAGGCACGGGGGCAGAGCATGAGGGGGAGCACGCGGGGGCCGGGTTGTCTCACCTTATTGAGCATATGGTGTTCAAAGGTACCAGAGCCCTCAATGCCCAACAACTTAATGAAGAGGTGGCGGCCTTGGGCGGTATCTGGAACGCCTATACCTCCACAGACCGCACCGTGTACCACATAGACGGCCCCGCCGCCAACTGCCGCCGCTTTACCGAGATTTTGTTGCAGCTGGTGTACAGCCCCACTTTTCCCGCAGATGAGTTTGAGAAAGAACGCGAGGTGATACGCCGAGAAATGGCCATGTATAATGATGACCCGCGAGATGCCTCATACCGTGCGCTGGTAAGCACCCTGTATAAAGTACACCCCAAGCGTCTGCCTGTTATCGGCGAGCAAAAACGCTTCGATGCCCTTACCCATGACGATATGGTGGCTTACCACCGCAACCGCTACACCCCCGGCAATATGTTTGTGTGTGTGGCGGGTGATGTGACCCCGGCAGAGGTGTTCAGCATGGTAGAAGAGGCCGTGGCCACCATACCGGCGCGCGCCGCTGTGCACCATGCACCCGTGCAAGAGCCCCGCCAGTGGGGCAGCCGCCTGTACCGCACAGAGTTTGCGCAACCTACCAGCACCCTGATGCTGGCTTGGCGCATACCGCACGCCCGCCATGCAGATGCCGCGCCGCTGGCCGTGCTGGCCTCTGTGCTGGGTGATGGCCGCGCCGCTTGGCTGTACAAAAAATTCCATGACGAAACAGCCCAAGCGCACGATGTGTCGGCCAGTGTGATGCCCGATAAAGAGGGCGAAGGCGCTTTTATTATAGAGGCAGATACCGAGCGCACCAACAGAGATGCCCTGCGCGATGCCTTGCTGGACTACGTTGCCCACTTGCCCGAGGCAGACTTTACCCAAGGCATACAGCGCGCCCTGCGCCAAATTGAGGCGCAACGCCTGCGCACCCTGGCCACGGTGCAGGGGCAAGCCGCCCTCACGGCCATTTGTTGGCACCGCTCCCGCAACTTGCAGGCAGATACCGAGTGGGCAGAGGCTTTGCAACGTGTTACCACGGCAGATATTGCCCGCGTGTGCGCCGCATACCTGCGCCCCGAGCGCCTTTGCGAGGTGAGCGTTGACCCCGTGGGCAGCAACCCCGCGCCCGCCGCTGCCGAGGCCACCCATGGTTTACCCGCCCCGGTAGAGCATGTGTTGCCCAATGGCTTGCGGCTCATCATGCGGGTAGATAAACGCGTGCCCATGGTTTATACAAGCCTTACCATGGCTGCCGGTTGCCGCACAGAGACTGCCGCCACAGCCGGTATCAATAATCTGCTGGCTGAATGTATGCTCAAAGGCACCTCCACCCGCAACTCTGCCGCATTGGCAGATGCCGTTGAAAACCTGGGTGGCCATATTAACTGCACCGCCGGCAACAATACGTTGTCGCTCTCTACCCGCGCCTTGGCAAATGATGCCCTTACCATGCTGGAGCTCATGGCAGATGTAGCCCTGCACCCCACCTTCCCCGAGGATGCGGTGGCCATGGCCCGCGAGGATATGGAGGCAGATGTGCTCGACTCTTTGGAAGACCCCGCCGCCCTCGCCTTCCGCCATATACGCCACGCTTGTTTCGGGGCGGTTTCATACGGTAATCACCCCGACGGCACGGTAGAAAGCGTGCAATCCCTCACCCGCGAGCACTTGGTGCAGCAGCATGCGCGCTTGGTGTGTGCCCGCAATGCTGTGCTGGTTGTTACGGGCGATTTTGCGCCCGACTCCATCTTGCAGGCTGCCACACGCCTCTTCGGCCCCATGCCGGCAGGTGCCCCGGTCTCTTGCACCCCCACCCCGCAGCAAATGGGTGCAGACCTCACCATTGAATGCGATAAAGAGCAAGCCGTGCTGGTGCTGGCCCTGCCCGGTACCACAGCCACGGCAGATGACCAACTGTTGCAAAGTATCTTTGCAGAATGGTGCAAAGATATGGCCGGCCCCATGTTTGCAGAGATTCGCGAGAAGCTGGGCCTGGCCTACTACGCCGCTGCCGCAGAGTTGCTGGGCACAGATGCCGGGTGCCTGTATTTCTACTTAGGCACGGCCCCGCAAATGTTGCCCCAAGCCAGACAGGCGCTGGAGCAATTGCTGGCCGACTTGGCCCGGCACGGTATGCCCGCCGAGGCGCTGGAGCGCACCCGCTCTACCATGCTCACGCAACGCTTGCTCAACGAGCAATCCGGCGCCAAAACCTGCGCGGCCTCTGCCGTTAATGCCGTGCTGGGCTTGCCTGCCGACTATGCGGATACCATGCCGGTGCGCCTGGCTGCTATTACACATGAGCAAATGCAGGCTTGGCTTCGCCGTGCCCTCGCTGCCACCACCCGCACGTGGGTAAGTGTTACCGCTGCCTCATAACCGGTAATACCCGCAGCCCTGCCGCATGAAGAATGAGCTTAGCTCATGAGTGTGATTGCGGAGTTGCGGTGGCGACAAGGTGAGAATAAATGGAGCGCAATTTAACGGCGCAGGCGCGAGCCGAGGCCGAGGGCATGAAATCTAATTGCCCGGCAATTTTGAGCAACTGCGCTACATCGCTCTCCGGCTGCGCTTCGCTGAGCACTAAATTCGCGTAGCGGTCTATCAGCTCTAATTGAGCCGGCCCCAGCCAGCGCGTTCGCTCTTGCCAGTCTTGCAATACATAGAGCGCGTCATCCATAAGTTGTACGCGGTCTGCAATATCTATTTGCAGAGTATTGATGTCCATCATGGCATTTTGGAATCTGTCCAGCTCTTCGCGGGCGTGGGCAAGGTGCATGGCAATAAAGTCGCACAGCTGCGGGGTTCTCAATTCTTGCGCTACGGCAGAGAAGTTTTCCACATCTTGGCTCAGCTCTGCCTGGGCATCGTTGAGCTCCAGGTATACCTCTCGCAACAAAGTTTGCACCTTATTGCGAATTTGGCGCAGGCTGATAATGGCGCGGCGTTTGAAGAAGGACGTGTCAAGCAAATGCCGAAGCCGCGGAATGCCGCTGAGTTTCAAGGTTGATTCCACCGCCTCTTCTACCGAGGTGGGGCGGTTATCATACAAATAATGCAGCAGTACGCGGAAGGAGGAGAGCGGGAGCTCTTGCTCACTTACGGTCTCCCACAGCGCATACAGCGCCGGTGCTTGGTCTGCCCAGCGAGAATCCCTCTTTTTAAGGATTTGATGAAAATCTTGTGCGGTATCGTACAAGGCCAGCAGTTCAATAACATCTATCCAAAAGTGGCGTGGGGCAGTTGTTGCCAGCAGACCCAGCGGGGCGCTGACGGGTACCACGGCAGACAGCAAACGGGAAAACTGACTGCGCAAGGTTGCCACGTGTTCTTCTACCTTGGCCAGTGCTGCATCTGCCGTGTTGCCCAGGGCGGCGTTCCAGTACAAATCATCCCAAAGGTGCATTACCCCTACGCAGTTATAGGTCTCGTACCCCTGCAAACCCATTTGGCGGAAGGTCTCAAGCGCTTTGACGTCTTCTTCTCTGCCGACATGCCCGAAGACATAAAGCAGCGCATCTGTATTGCCACCGCTCAGAAACTGCTGTGCCACGGCTTCATGAAAATCTACCGCCGCGCCGATACCGGGGGTGTCAATGATGTTCATTTGAGAGACAATCGGCGCGTCAGAGTAAAACTCCAAGTGGTTTACCCCTGCCACCAATTCTTCAACCTCGGCCCCCTTGCCGCTCCAGGCTCGCAACTTATCCAGCGGGTAGCGCTCCGGCCGAGAGTTTTTCCAATAGGCGGTAAACTCATTGCAGGCAGCGCCTGTGCCGTAGGTAATGTGGTTAACGGTAGCGGTTGTTTCTTCTGTGCCGGTTACGGCGAGTTTTCTGCCTACCAGCGCATTAATAATCGAGCTTTTACCGCGTTTCATGTAACCGAATACGGCAATGCGGAAAGGGTTGTCCATATTGCGCACAACGTCTCTTAAGCCCAGCTCCCACTTGTGAAGCTGAATACAAGGCGCAAGCATATCTGCCAATTTAAGCAGGCTGCCTGCGTATTCTCTGCGAAACCGCACGGCGCCCAGTTCTACGTAGTCAGACATAAACAGATAAAAAAATCAGTGATAAGAAGAAGATGATGAAGGCATATTGAGCTCTACCTCTTGTTTGCGCAAGAGCCGCCCCCCGAGCTTTACCCCGGTGGCAAAGGTGTTGACCACCACGGGGGTGGCAGGGCAGGGTAATACATAGTTGACCTTAATGGCTCTCTGCAAGGTGGGGTCCCATTGCGGCGGGGTCAGTAGCTCTGCACCGGCCTCTGCCAGCAGGGCCTGTATGCCCGCTGCCAGCTCTGCAAGAATAGCCATGTCTCCCGCGGGGTAATCTTCTAACGCTTTGAGCTCATCCAAAAAATCTACGGTAGGCAGCACCCATTGCTCCGGCTCTGCCGCGAGGGTGTGCAAGGTGTTGATGCGGTCTGCCAGAAACTCTTGCAAGCCCTCGTCGTGCACCTGTGTTGCAGATGCTGCCAGGTGGGTGAAACGCGTTGCGCCCCCCATGGTGGCATCATCTGCAGGGGGCTCGGTGCCGGTGCCACCCCCGAGGCGTAGCTTGCGGCTCAAACGTCGGAATAAGTTCTTCACAAGAAAAAAAGGCTCAGGCGGTTTGTGCCGCCACTTGATTAAAAGCGGCTAAAATGGTGTTGAACGCTTTCTTTTGCGCGGCCAGTATGAGCTTGGCCTTGTTGAGCTCATCTGAAGAAAGCCCGGCGCGTGCCTTGAGTTGTTGAGTTGCCTGCGCCAGAGATGCTTCTTCTTGTGCCACGAAATCCTCCACACACTCTCTGGATTCATCTGCTACGCGAGAATGCAGCGAGGTAACAGTGCGGGTAATCTCTTGCCCGGCTACGGAAAGGGCGCGGTCTACCGCAGAGGTCAGAATTTGTTTTTGGCGGACAAGGTGTTGCTCTACCACCCCTTTATTGCCTTGCACCCCGCCGAACCAAGCCCCGATGGCAGACCCGAGATAGCCACCGATGGCATTACCGACCCCCGGTATGACCGAGCCGGCAACAGAGCCGACAAAACCGCCGATGGTAGCCCCCACGCCCATACCCATGGTGCCGCTGCGTACGCGGTCATACATGTTGACCCCCTGAATGCCGTTATCTAAAGAGCCGAGTATGTTGCTGACTCGGTTGGCGGTCATTTTGCAGTCATTATCTGAAATATGGGCCCCCGTTACCGCATTGGTCAGTTTGGTGATTCCCTCGCTGATGGTGGCTACATAACCGGCCACAATGTTTTGAAACTCCTTCCTGATGTCTTGCATCATTCTGTCTTTGAGGGGGAGGGTGCTTGTATCTCCATCCAGAAGCTTATTGAGCGCCCCCATATTTTGGGCGGCGGAGATGACAGAGCAGAGCGCCGTGTGCAGTTCTCCACCCAGCCCAATGGCAGAGCAATGGTGCAGCGCTTGTTGATAGGCGGCGTCCACAAGCCGTTTTACAGGGGTGAGATAGTTGTTGCGTATGTTCTGTTTCCACTCCTCAAACTCATTTCTGGCTTTTTCTGCCGCTTTGTTAAGCTCGGCGAGTTTGTCTTGCGCATCGGTGTTGAGCAAAGTGGTTTGTGTTTCAAGTGCCGTGCGGCAACGCAGCAATACCGGGGTCCACATGCGGGTAAGTTGCATGGCGCTCATCCGGTTTTTGCCGGGTAACAACACATCTCGGCAAAATGCCTGAATGGCCGGGTAGCCGCTATCCTCCATGTCATCTTCATCTGCATGCGGGTTGAAGACATCTTGGCAATCTAACAAGAAATAATGCCCGTCCTTGCTGTACTCCGGGCAATGCTCGTGTATGATGGCAAGGTTGTTTTCTCTGCGGCGTTTAATGTTGGCCGTATTATCGCTGAATGCCTTGGTCTGTACAAAATAAAGGTGGGGTGTTACCTCCAGCACATCTTTAATGTAGCCGCATTCCAAATGGCCTATGGGTGCCTTGTGGTCTGTCACGAAAAAGACGGCATCTGCCTGTGAAACATAGCGGTAGGTAATGGCTCTGTGGGCGCGGTACATGCCACCCAACCCCGGGGTGTCGACTATGCAAAAGCCGTTGCGTAAGAACTCTGAGGGGCAGGTTATCTCGATGTAATCTACCTCTTTCTCATTCATGGGGTTGCCTTTCTCTGTGCCATAGGTGGCTACAGATTCGGCCGCGATGCGCAGAGGCGCTTTTTCCGGGGTGCCGGGCTCCGGGGAACGGAAGAAATGCACGGTATAACTCAATTGCTCGCCGTACCTGATGCGGTACACGCATGAGGTTGCAATGCCCGTATCTACCGGTACCAAATTTTCAACACCCAGCAGCGCATTGATGAACGAAGATTTGCCCTTCTTCACTTCACCCAATACAACTATATTGAAGAGCCCGTTCTCGTAGTTTTGCGTCTTAGCAGATATACCGGCCGATACCGGCTCCCCGGTAAGGCTCTTATGCATATCTGCCAATTTGTTCAATTGCTCAATTACCTTTTTCATGATGCCTGCAATTTATATCATGGTGGTGTGCTTTCGTCGGCCCGTGCCCTCTTAAAAGTCTTGCAACAAGTCCGTATTCGTGTCTGTATTCAAGAGATTGTTATCGATATCCAAATCCGGCCCCGGCTCTTCTGCGAGGCCTATGGAGCTATCGTTGTTTTGGTGGATGTCGTTCAAAATACCATGTGCGAAAAACTCATCTGCGGAGTCCTGCCGCTCTTGGCCCGGATATGCAAAAATCAGCTCTTGCAGGTTGGTTACCTTTCTCTCGATGATAAAATCATGAAAGGCATCCGTAAGAGAGCTAAAGGCTCTATCAAACAGGGTTTCTATAAGCTCGCCGTTCAAGTTGTTTAACTGCGATGCCCCGGGTGCCTCTGCGGTTGCCACCATAAAGCACCGGGAGTCTGCCCACGCATCGATAAACTGATTGTACTCATATGAAGTCACCTCTCCCTTGCCGGGGTCTGTTACAATAACGCGCACGTCATCGGGGTTGCTCACATCTATGCCGGTTACAATGATTGCATGGTCCGCCGTATTGTCGTCAACAGCCTCGGGGTTCGGGTGCCAAAGCTCATCAGAATCTACCCCCACGATAACTTGGTGGCCTTGTGCCAATTCATTCATCAGTATGGCAATATTGCCGTTCGGGTAGGTGTTTGTTTCTACCCCGTGCCTCTCCATCAACTGCCCAATGGCATAAAGCGGTGTTCCGCTCGTGCTGAGTATGCCGTTTTCAAATGCTTCTTCCATCAGTGCTTCTTCGGTAACCTCTATGTCAAACAGCTTCATCACCAGCTGCTGACTCTTCACCGCACAGGAAAAATCAGTTATTTGCTTAATCTCAGCAGGAGAAAACGGGCTCACCACCTGACCATATACAGAACTTGCCATACTATCTTTTGTTATTTGTTGATGTGAATGCGCTCTTATCGGTTTAGCTTGTTTTATTGTGCCATGCAGAAGGCTTATCCGTCTCCGTTGTCAGGATACTCTTGAATCAGCTTATCGTCAAGTAAAAACACCCCTGACTGCCTTTTCGTTAACGTATATGACACCCGGTAACGTAGCGATGACTTTTGCTGCCGCAATGCGCTGTTGCCTATTAAGAGTACCCTCTGCACCAAAATCTATCATCCTTTTTTTTCCGGTTGAAAAATCGGTGTTTGGCGGGGTGTTTAACACGCCTGCCTCGGCGAAGCCCGACGGGCGAAGACGGGAGCGATAGTGAGTCAAATTCAAGAGCCCCGCGCATGCGGGGCGGCATATGGTAGCCCCGGGTACAGCCGCGTCAGCGGCGGAACCCGGGGTAAGATGAAAAATATATTGGAACCCCGGCGAGGGGTGACATAATGAAGTCGGATCGTAGCCATGTCGTTCTGTGAGCCAAGGAGTTGATTTATGACATTGTCTTCCTAAGACCGCTTGGCCTCCGACTTCCCGTCTTCGCCCGTCGGGCTTCGCCGAGGCAGGCGTGTTAAACACCCCGCCAAACACCGATTTTTCAACCGGAAAAAAAAGGATGATAGATTTTGGTGCAGAGGG
>JAZNGY010000080.1:0-2266 GCA_045576695.1 Akkermansia sp. | reverse complement strand
GGCCGGGGTGCAAATGGGGGCAGCAGAGGCCGCGCGCACCTTGGCCGCCATGTCTTGCGGGGGTAAAATGCGGGGCGATTGCACGGGGGGCAGCACCCACTCGCTCACTATGGGGGCGAGCAGCTGCAGCACCTCATCCAGCGCTTTGTCTGCGCTGCCGGCGTAGATGCAGCGTGCTTTTTGCGTGCCGAAGCGCTCTTGCCAGCTGTTGACCAGCACACGGATGGCGGGCGGGTTGTGGGCGCCGTCCATGATAACCTGCGGGGCAATCTCCTCGAAACGCCCCGGCCATTGCACCTGTGCCAAACCGGCGGCAATCTCGGCCTCCGACGCCAAGAAGTGGGGCAGCGCACGCAGGGCCGCCAAGGCCAAAGCGGCGTTGCGCTTTTGGTAGCTGCCGTGCAGGCCCAGCGGCAGCTCGCATTCCTCGTTCACCACGCGGTAGTCGGTATCCATGGCCTGTGCCGCGGCGTGTATGGCGCGTATGGCCTCGGGCTCTTGCGGGGCGGTAAGGGCAGGGCGGTGCCAGGCAAAGATGGCGGCTTTCTCTGCCGCAATGTCATGCAGGGTTTCGCCCAGGTATTGCGTGTGGTCTAAGCCGATGGGGGTGAGCACGGCCACATCTTTGGGCACGGCGTTGGTGGCATCCAGGCGGCCACCCATGCCCGTCTCCAGCACAATGAGGTCTACCCCGCGCTCTGCAAAATACATCATGGCCACGGCCAGCACCAGCTCAAAAAAGGTGGGCTTGGTCTCCCACGGGGTAATGATTTCTCTGACCTTGAAAATGAGCCTTGCGGCATCGGCATCGGGTATCTCTTGCCCGTTGACGCGTATGCGCTCGTTGAACCGCACCAGGTGCGGCGAGGTGAACAAGCCGGTGCTGTACCCGGCGGCGCGCGCCACGCTCTCCGTAAAGGCGCAGGTGGACCCCTTGCCGTTGGTGCCTGCCACATGAATAACGCGTGCCCGCGGGTACAATACGCCGCATGCCTGCAATAAGCGGGTAATGCCTTCCAGCCCCAGCTTAATGCCGAACATTTGGGTGGAGTACAGCCAATCTAATGCCGATTTGTAAGAACTCATGAGGGTGAAAAGAAGCGGGCCCGCAGGCCCGCTGTTCGGTTGGTGATATTTGTTACGCTGTGGAGCTTCAGAACGGGATATCGTCTTCTTCCTCCTGCGGCATGGGGGGCTGCTGCTGCGGGGCAGACTGGTAGCCACCCTGCTGGTAACCGCCGCCGTTGTTGCCGTAGCCATTGCCACCGCCTTGGCGGTAGCCGCCGCCGTTGTTACCGTAGCCGTTGCCACCCTGTTGGTAGCCACCGCCGTTGTTGCCGTAATTATTGCGCTGCTGGTAGCCACCGCCATTGTTGTTGCCGTAGCCACCGCTGTTGCCGGCACCCTGCGAGGCGCCATCGCGGCTACCCAGCAATTGCAGGTTCTCTGCTATAATGCGAATACGGCTGCGGCGCTGCCCGGTCTGCTTGTCCTCCCACGTATCCATCTGCAGGCGCCCTTCAATAAACACGGGGCGGCCTTTGCTCAGGTACTGGGCTGCAATCTCACCGGTGCGTCCCCAGCAGGTGACGTCTAAGAAAGTGGTCTCTTCGCGGCGCTCGCCTTCATTAGGCCCATTGTTGACGCGGTTTACTGCCAAACGCAGTTCTGTCAGAGAATTGCCGCGGGGGGTAGTGCGAACCTCGGGGTCTGCCGTCAGGTTGCCGATAAGCATGACTTTGTTCAAATTAGCCATAACTATTTGTTTCTATGTGTATAACGTTGCTATTGTGTCGAGAATCCCACCACGCCCGTTCTCTGCTCTCAAAGCCCGGCGGGCAGGAAAAATGATTAGGCCTCTATTCTCGCACCACCGCCCCCCGTTTGGCAAGTCAAAAATGCGCTCGCGAAGCATTTTTTCTATTCTTGTCCGCTCAATATGCAGGCGGTTGGTAAGTTTGTAACCTATCTCACGCGTGGGCATAATTAAAATACATAGACCGGTATGAATGTTAAATAGGAGTTTGAATGTACGAATGACGATATACGAGGTACGAAGTTCAGAGTCAGACGCCTGCGGCGCAGTGTTGCAAAGCCGCGCATGAGTTGCCGCTGTCATTACGGCTGTATGCCTAACTATTACTTCGTATTTTGAATCTCGTAAATCGTACTTCAAATTATCATTGATAGGGCTGTCACATCTATCAACTGCAATCTTTAACAGCGTTATTGATTTTATGAAATGATATTGCAGTTCAATATGTTG
>JAZNGY010000079.1:0-4223 GCA_045576695.1 Akkermansia sp. | reverse complement strand
GACTCGCTACGCTCGCTGTCATTTTTGGGCAGAAAAATGGTGGATTTGCCTTGTTTTTTAGTCAATTATCCGCTAGAATTTCGGTGACCGCAATTTTGAGGCATCCACTTTTCGGTGACTGTTTTTTTTGAGGCAATACGTCGGAAAACAGTTGACTTTTTCATCATAAGGTTGTAACATCAAACGAGAAACACTATGAAACAGCTTTTTACCCTGATACTGACTTTTTTCGGCATACACATGGCAACGGCCGAAACTTTTACGGCTAAATGCAAACACGTATTTGACGGAGATTCATTTGCAGTCGTCAAAGAAGGTGAAAGCGAAGAAACAGAAGTGCGTCTTTACGGTATTGACGCACCGGAAAAAGGACAGGATTACGCGAAACAGTCAAGAGAACAGCTTATCAAACTTATTCGCAACAAGAAGGTTAAGGTTGTGGTACAAGCCACGGATGACTACGGCCGCCAAGTCGGCAAGGTATATGTTGGCAAAACCTACATTAATCTTGAAATGGTGAAAGCCGGTCTTGCATGGTACTACGAGCACCATGCCGAAAATGCAAAAGACCTGAAAAAAGCTCACGCTAAAGCCCGCAAAGAGAAAAAGGGGCTGTGGAAGGACGAATCGCCCATTAACCCCAAAGATTGGCGGCGCGACCACCCCTCTGCCCATAAGCAGAATGCGGACTCCACCCCCACAACGGCAGAGGTGGGCAGCTACACGGGCACCTGCACCAAAGTAAAAGACGGTGAAGAGTTTACGCTGACCACGGCAGACGGCAAGGCCCTGCACATCTACCTTAACGGCACCGATGCCCCGGAGCAAGAGCAAGATGCCGCCGCCTGCCAAGCTGCGGAAGATGCGCTCACAGAGTTAATCCTCAACAAAGAGCTGCGAGTAGTCGTTCAAAAAAGCGATACTCACCGCAGCTATGCTGCCGTTTATGCCGGCGACACCTACATCAACGCCGAGATGGTGCGCCGAGGGCTCTCTTGGTACTCCTCTCTGCATGCACCCGATGATGCCGCGCTGAAAGCCGCCAACAAAGAAGCCAAAGCAGCCAAACAGGGCATTTAGGCTACCCCCAACCCCGAATCCCCGTGGAACTGGCGCAAACGCAACAAAAACAAATTACCCTAACACCATGAAAACAGCCCACTTATCAATAGGCACAGCTCTTTTATTAAGCAGCTGTAGCTGGAAACCCATTACCTGCAACCTGCACGAGTTGCTCAGCCCGCCCGATGCCCGCGTGGCCATGATTGATGGGATTTACCCGGGGGCATCCCCTTTTGCATTCGCCGGCGTGAGCAAAGACCTATATGAGCTCAACGGCGTGTTGTATCAAAAAGTTACCATACAATACGCCGTGGCCAATCGCCCCATTATACGCCGCGTGGACGCACCATGGGGGCACCCGATGAGCGAAGAAGAAATGAAAGAGCAGTTCACCATAGACTCCACTATCCCCGAGGAGGTTTGGATGCAACCGGTAGGCACTTGGCAAGATAGCATCAACGGCAAAAATTATGTCTGCATACCGGCCACGCAATTTGATTTTAAAAAGGCCAAAAAGACACAGAAAAAAGGGGAGCTGCGTCGGCTGAGCGGTGTACCCTATCAAAACAAACCCGGCACAATGACCACTTGGCGCTCAATTGCAAGCACTCCCTTGGCAATCACGGATATAGCAGCAAACACTGCGTTCTTTGTGGGTGAAGGCGGTCTGTTGCTCTCAGGTGCCCTTATCGCCCTTCCCTTCGCGCCGTTTATCAACATGGTGCAACAAGACGAACCTACTGATAATTAAATCGTAGCCAACAACCGCGTTACACGTTCACCGGGTAAGTTACCCAGCTCCATGCTGCCCATCACATAGGCAAACGAGAGCCCCGTTGCAGGCGCACCGAACCCCAAAGAGCCCCCCGCCCCGGCATGGCCGAACCCACCGTGCGGGAAAAACTCTGCGGGCTCGCACATGGCACCACAGGTAAAGGCCGTGTGCTGCAACAACGTGAGGTCTTGGCCGTTGCATTGCGGTGTTTGCATCCACTCCGCAACATCGGGCGCAAACGGAGAGCCAGGCAAATGCCCCAACAAGGCTTGATAAAACATGGAAAGCCCGCGGGCAGAGGCCACACCGCCCTTGGCGGGCGAGCCACTTTGCCAAGCGGCAGGGGTATTCATTTCTCTGGCAGAATTAAAGCCCACAATGCTGTTGAATGCACGGTGTACAGGTGTAGCGGCATCAAAATAAGCGCGGTAAAACGGGGTACGCGGCATGCTGCCCACCATGCGGGCCGTGCGCAAATGGGCCACGTGGTCATACTGCTCTTGCGGCAAATGGCCAATATAAAACTCAAGCCCGAGGGGGCGGCGCACCCGCTCTTCCCAATAATCGGACACGCGCTGTCCCGTGAGCTCCAGCATCAGGATATCTATCATGGGGCCGAATGTTTGCGGGTGGTAGCCGTGCTGCGGGGGCTGCCACAAGGGGGTGCTGCGCTCTATCACGGCACGGCACTGCTCCAAATCCTCCAGCGGGGCGGGCTCTGCCAATGCGGCCAAGCCACATTGGTGAGAAAGCAACTGTGCTATGCTGCAATGCGGCAGCGGAAACCGCGGCCACAGGTCGCCCACCTCAAGCTCCGGCCCGCGGCAACAATCATACAAGGCCTGCAATAAACAAGCGGCGGCGGCTGCCTTGGTGGCAGAGTAAATGGGCACCAGCGTGTGCGGCTGCCACGGGGAGCCGGGGCGAGCCTCGCCCCCGCAAAGGGTGCACAGCTCTTGCCCCTGCTGCCATACGGATACGGAGCACCCCTGCTCCGGCGCTGCGGCTACATTTTCAGCAAAGGCTGTGCGTAATTTTTTCATTTGGCTCGCACAATGGATGTAACAATGACCAGCGTATCTTGTACGCGGAAGCTCACCTCATACGGCAGCAGCACCACGTGGTAAACGCGCTCGGGGTCGTTCTGATAAGCGGGGCGAGGGTCTTGCGCCAGAACCTCGTGCATGGCAGCCTGCCATTCTGCTGTGGCCTTGGCCGGCATACGGCATGCCACCTGCACGTCTAATAATTGGCGAGGGGTCTCGGTGAAACCGCCCGTAGCCTCGGGTATGCTGTCGGCGTATGGGACATATGGCTTGATGTCGTAAATAGGGGTACCATTCACCATATCCGCGCCCGATACCCGCAACACGCCCCCCTCTTCTACCGATACAAGCTTAACCACTGACAACCCCAGCGAATTGGGGCGAAAAGGAGAACGCGTAGCAAATACCCCCAAACGCGTATTACCACCCAAACGCGGCGGGCGCACGGTGGGGCTCCACCCTGCGGCCTCGTTGCAGTGAAAACCCCATATCAGCCACAAATGGCTGAACCCCTCAATACCGCGTATGCAATCCGGGTTACGAAACTCGGGTTCAAACACAATCTCGCTGATAACATGCGGGGCTAGGTTGCCTTGGCGAGGCACGCCGAACTTATCTGCAAAGAGAGAACGAATGTGAGCAATGGGGGTCATGTGGCCTCAACACCAAAGAAATCGCGCATCACTTGCTCATACACACCGCGTTTAAACGCAGGCAACGTGCTGAAATCAAAATCGGCCGGCTGCACCCATTTGTAGGCGCGGAACTCCTTGTTATCCAACCAAGGCTCGGCAGCATCGCTGTGCATGCGGCAAAGGAAGTAATATTGCTCTTGCCCGGCATAGGGAATACCGCGTTTACGCAGCACGCGCTCGCGCTCCTCGGGCGGGTAATCGTAGCGGTAGGGGCCATGCTCTGCTACAACATTGTACTCATTGGGGCGAAATCCCGTTTCCTCCATACCCTCTCGGCACGCGGCACTGATGGGCGACTCCCCTTTTTTGATTCCTCCCTGCGGGAATTGCCATGCACCGGCAGGCTTGACGCGTTCACACACAAGCACCGTACCATCAGCACGTTGATATATGATGGCGGCATTCGGTCTGTATAGTTCCGTTGTTTGAGGCATATCTGAGTGTTTGACGCAATATAACACAGCATGCGCACTTTGGCAAGCATCTATTTTTCTCCCAACAAGCTTTGCAAGTTGTAAAATCAAATGCGACACCGAAAGCCCCTCCCCAAAAGTCTCCATAGGAGCCCAAACTGCCCTAGCAGGATGGGGGGATAGGGGGAAGGACGGCAATGAGTCCTTCCCCCTTGTGGAAGCGATGAAATAA
>JAZNGY010000078.1:0-3008 GCA_045576695.1 Akkermansia sp. | reverse complement strand
TCTGCATGGATAACGCATGGCTGCGGGCAGAGGGATATATCTCGTTTTATCAACTCCTCAAACGCTGATTGGAAACCGCCGTATGCCATAAATGGCACGTACGGTGGTGTGTGAGGGGGCGAAAGCCCCCTACACGATTATTATGGCAGGGGGTGACAAAACGTATTTTCTTTGCACTTGCCAAAGCGATACCGGGCTATTATAATAAGCACATGCAAACACGAGTAATAGTACCGCTGGAGGAGTTCCCCGAAGAAGGGCTTGTACTGCAAGGCGAGGCAGACGGTGCCATTTTTGACATCGATAACACGGGCGCGCGCAGCGTTAGCCCGCTGGAGTATGATTTGGAAGCCAAACTCTACGACACAGAGCTCTTGATTACCGGTAGCGTGTATGCCACGTTCAGCATGCGCTGCGATAGATGCTTGGAAGAATTTGACTATGAAGTGGAGATCATTGACCTTGCGCTCTCTTACGACACGAAAGGAAAATTTGAGATAGATTTAACGGAAGACCTGCGAGAAGAGGTGCTTTTGGAACTCCCCGGATACCCAAAATGTGAAATTTCAGGCCTGAAATGCAAAATAAATGACACTTTTGGTGATTTTAGGCTGGACAAAGACCCCCAATCGGGTGTAGAATCCCCTGCCCCGAGTGGACAAAGCGTCTGGGATGCCTTGGATCAGTTTCCGAGTAAGTAGGCACCGTGGCCCCACTCATCATCACAGTAAATCTTAACACACATACAAAACTATGGCAGCTCCGAAACGCAGAACGTCCAAGATGAAGCAGCGCTCCCGCCTGGCCGCTCAGGCCTGGAAGGCCCCCAAACTCGGCAAGTGCCCGAAGTGCGGCGCCGCTGTTCCCGGTCACACTGCTTGCATGCAGTGCGGTACCTACAAGACCCAGAGTGGTGCTGAGGTAGTGGTGAAACTGGTAGACTGATTCTGCCGGAAAAGAAAAACCCCTGCTGAAAGACTTCAACCGCCCCGCAGAATATGCTGCCGGGCGGTTTTTTGTTGACAAATAGCATAAAAATGTGCTAGAGTATACACGAACTTCACAATAACAGCATCTATGAAGCTAGCTCTCGATGCCATGGGCGGCGATAACGCGCCCCAAATCAATATAGACGGTGCCAAATTGGCACTGGCGAATATCAACACACTCGAAAAGCTTTACCTGGTGGGTGATGAAAGCACCCTGAAACAGGCATGCGACACCGCCGGCATCAGCAGCAATCCCAAATTGGAGATTGTGCACGCCGATGAGGTGGTCACCATGGAGGAAAGTGGTCTTGTGGCTGTGCGCCAAAAGAAGAAGTCCTCCATGAGTATATCGGTAGACATGGTAAAAGACGGCACCTGCGATGCCGTGCTTTCTGCCGGCAACACCGGAGCCGCCGTGGCAGCCAGCACCATCAAATTGCGCCTGCTCGAGGGCGTGGAGCGTGCGGGCATCATCTCCCCCCTGCCCAGCCAACACGGCTATGTATTGGTGAGCGACACCGGCGCCAACCCCGATGCCAAGCCCAGCCACTTGGTGGGCTATGCCGTCATGAGTGCGCTGATGGCCAAGTACGTATACAACCGCCCCACGCCCAATGTGGGTGTGATGAGCAACGGTACGGAGGACTGCAAGGGCAGCGCTTTCTCGCTGGAGGCCTACCGCATCCTCAAAGCCTTGTCCGACAAGGGGCTGCTGCCGTTTAACTTCATCGGCAACTGCGAGGGGCATGACCTGTTTGAAACCGATTTGGACGTAGCCGTAACAGATGGTTTTACGGGCAACATCTTGCTCAAGAGCGTAGAGGCCACGGCAAAGGCATTCGGCCACTGGCTCAAGGCGGGCATTATGTCCAGCTTCATGGCCAAGGTGGGTGCTCTGCTCATGAAACCCGTGTTCAAGAAACTGGGCGTACGCATGAGTGCCGACGCCATCGGCGGCTGCCCGCTCATGGGCGTGCGTGGGGTTTCCATCATTGCCCACGGCTCTGCCAACGGCATTGCTATCCTCAACGCCTGCCGCATGGCAAACAGCATGTGCACCAACAGCATCAACGAGCACATTATTGAAATTATGGCCAAGATTAACGAAGCCATGCGTACCGAAGGCATTGTCGGATAATCATAACGCTTTAATCATAAAACAAGCCACTGTCTCGCAACAATCGGGCAGTGGCTTTTCTTTGAAAAAAATGCGCAGAAGTTTTATCTTGTCAGCATATGCACTCGCGGCCATGGCTGTGAGCTCTTGCACCTCATTCTACCAAAAAGTAATGGATTACGGTGCCGTGTATGAAGGCGTGGTAGTAAAAGATATAGAAACCTGTTATACGTACCAAGGGCAACGCTATGTCAAGGGGCACAAGGCACACTATCGGCGCAGCAGCACCAAACCGCCCATCAACCTGTTCGGCGGTGATTATTATGAAAACTTCAGGCTGATAGAGGGCACGGAGGGGGAGGCCGTTTACCATGTAGCAGACCAAGATATGTGGCCGACAAATGGCCATGATTGGGTCAGCTTACCGGAAGATAAAATCTCAGCTGAAAGCTCGGGCATCAAAATTGCGGGATACGCCGGCTGCGAGGAAATCCCCGGCTTGCAGCTAGACAGTTGCCAAGAAAGAGAGCCTTTTTCTCGAACATTCATCACCGGGGAGCGAGAGCTGACAGCCCACGCCCTCTACTCCTACCCACTGGGCGCAGTGGCAGGTCTGTGTGTAGATGCCCCTATCACCATCATCAGCAGTTGTGTATGGGGCGGTATCTGCCTTGTCGATCAAATTCATCTACAACAGCAAAGCTACATGGTCCCCCCGGAGCCAACGTCCAAAGCAGAATAAATGCTTACGCTGCGGCTGGTAAATTGTAATTTATCGGGGTGTTTGATGTGAGCGAAGCGAACCGAATTTTTGAGCCTCGCCGTATGGCGAGGCGGTATATGATAGCCCAGGGTACAGCCGCGTTAGCGGCGGAACCCTGGGTCCGGAATAAACGTTATTC